>CAZEZQ010000432.1:0-1972 GCA_964516245.1 uncultured bacterium
GTGGCCTTGAAAGTCTTCATTGGTGGGGAACAGCGCTAAGGGAGGGCCAGGTCCAGTAATAAGCGTATTGAAGTCTGCGTCCCAATCAATAAAGCTGTAGCGGTAACCCGCTCCAAATTGTTCGTTAAGCGCATAAGCGCCGCCTACTGATACCTGGTTTCGTTCCAAGTCACCATCAAATCCCATCGATTGAGTGGAAAGTTGGGCATTCCCAGAATCAGTGTCGTCCTCACGATAGTTGTAATTCAAACTGAGTCCGCCCCAGTCGAAGGGAACCGCTACGGCGCCACCAAGCGACCAGATTTCACTTTCAGCGTCTGTGCTCCCGACATTGCCAGGGAGAAGAGGATCGTCAAATGAGATCGCGCTTGATGTTTCCTGGTAGTTGCCTCTCAGCCCTACATAATAATTGTCTTGCCAGCTGAGAGCAGCCGGGTTGTCATATACGCTGGACTCATTCCCTTCGAGGGCAGAATATGCCCCCCCCATACCCATTGAACGTATCGAGGTTTCGGTTCGATGGAACAAAAAACGATTGTATTGGGCAAAAAAATCATCTTGTGCTTGTGCCAATGATGGGGCGAAAAATGCAATCATCAAAATGCCCACTGCGAAGTTGGTTTTCCAATGTCGATTCATATTCATGAACCTCCAAGCGATTCTGTATCCATCCATTTTCATCATTTTCTTCCTTCTTTACGTTATGTTACTCATGGTCTTTGCAATCAACTGGTCTTTGCAATCAACTGGTCTTTGCAATCAACCAAGCATTATTCCTCATTTGATGTATTTCCATCACCAGCTGTGATGGCGTTGAAATTGGTTTCAATATCCACGAAACCAAAGAATCCAACATTCGATCCCAATTCTTGCGGCAAACGAACCATGTCTTGAGGTCCGAAGAGTTCACCAATTTCGTTCAAGATGAAAACGTTTCCGCTATCTCGAACGAAGTCAATAACCAACGGTTCGCCTTGTGTACGTATGGGAGCTGTCGGTGTACTGAATCCTGTGCCGTTGCTCCACGTTATGATTTGGCCAAGGTAGTTCATTGCCACATAGCCGGTTGTATTTCCGCTAGCATCTACTTCAATTTCAGTGGCAACGATTGGAGCAAAATCAGCAGGAACAGAGGGGAGGTTGGTCACGTTGCCGAACCGGGTGAAGTTCCCCTTTTGATCTGCGATGTAATAACCCCGGCTGTCGCCTGGATTGGCTGGATCTTCAACCACTTCAAGATCTGCTGCGATAGGTACTTCAGAAACAACCTGAACCTGTCCGAAGCGTACCTCTTGCACGAAGAGGGTGTCGCCCCGATGCGTGGCGCTGCCGAAGGTATTAATGCGTCCAAAACGATCCAACACAATATATCCGCTTCCATTGCCAAGGAACTCGACATCTTTTGCATTTTTGAGTTCCGATCCACCTTTTTGGTTCGAAGCACCGTTTAAGGGTTGTTGCGCGGATTCAGGGAAGACGTTCCCCGCGGTGGTTACGTAATGGATTGCATTGTTGAGAATTTCGATATCAACCGGCGAACCCATCACATTGCCAACATCGAGCACATCGCCAGTTTCGATACCACGTTCAACAAAAACACCTTGAAAGGCCATCATGATCAAACCTTGATCGGCCGTGACTTGTCCTGGACCCGGAGTCGGCGATGGTGTCACAGGGATCGTTGGCGTAGCCGTATTTGTCGGTGACGGTTGTGGTGTCACAGTGGGCGATGGCGTCACCGGTGGTGTCGGTGATGGAGTCACCGGTGGTGTCGGTGTATTTGTCGGTGAAGGGGTTACCGGCGGTGTCGGAGTTGGGGTTTCGGTGGGTGTTGGTGTATCACCTGGTGTGGGAGTGGCTTCAACAGGAGTCGGTGTTGGTGTTTCAGTCGGTGTAGGTGTATCTTCAACAGGTGTGGGAGTGGCTTCAACTGGAGTCGGTGTTGGAGATTCAGTCGGTGTGGGTGTATCTT
>CAZEZQ010000432.1:2072-5419 GCA_964516245.1 uncultured bacterium
CAACAGGAGGTGGTGTTGGTGTTTCAGTCGGTGTAGGGGTATCTTCAACAGGTGTGGGTGTTGGTGTTTCAGTCGGTGTAGGTGTATCTTCAACAGGAGTTGGTGTTGGTGTTTCAGTCGGTGTAGGGGTATCTTCAACAGGAGGTGGTGTTGGAGATTCAGTCGGTGTAGGTGTATCTTCAACAGGAGGTGGTGTTGGTGTTTCAGTCGGTGTAGGGGTATCTTCAACAGGTGTTGGTGTTGGAGATTCAGTCGGTGTAGGTGTATCTTCAACAGGAGTCGGCGTTGGAGATTCCGTCGGAGTAGCTGTATTTGTAGGTGTTGGGGTATCTTCTTCTGCAGGAGTCGGAGTGGGTGATTCAGTCGGTGTTGGCGTATCTGTGGGTTCTACCTGCTCAGGAGTATTGGTTGGTGTCGGTGTAGGTGTTTCTGTTGGTGTGTTGGTCGGTGTTGGCGTGGGTTGCTGCTGTTGTTGAATGTTGATTAAGGGGTCATTGATGGTTGTATTGTAATTTGCCCCTTGAGTCGTAAATAGGCCTTGTTGCGGCCCATCGAAAGCAATATCAAATGTAATGCTATTTTGGGTTGTATCCGACAAAATCATCCATTCCAAACCACCAAAATCAACAGTTCCAGTAGGTTCTGTTAAACTTTGAGCCTGAAACCCGTTCAATTTTAGAACCCCATTTTGATCGTTTGGAAGAGGTGCACTGGAAAATTGAGAGGTGTTTCCTGCCGAAGCTGATTGAAAGCTTACTGCACTTGGATCGTAAATGATTGTAATATCATACGCTCCAAATGGGTCTGAGCCGACCTCGGCAATCAAACGGGCTGTTACGGTTTCACCCGGTTCAAATGTATCCCCACCAAAATCCATAGTAAGCGTTGCTGTTTGGAATATTTGAAATCCATCATCTGAGCGAGCTTCATTTCTATTTAGCAAGCCCGCATCAATTTGAGCTTTAATGAGTTGATCTTTAATATCAACAACCCCATTGAGGTCCCAATCGATAGTTGTTTTTCTCGGTTTAATTCCAGCGGCTTGCGCCAGAATTGGCAAATTGCCTCCCGAAAGCACTGCAGGTTGAATTCGTTGTAGAGCTTGTGGATTATTTGGATCAGGTACCAAACCGGCAAGCACTTGTTGAATTCGAAGCGCATCAAAAATGTTTAAATTTCCATCTTGGGTGATGTCAGCAGCATCGGGATTTGTTAGTTCTGGAATCAAACCTGCCAAAAACTGCTGGATCCTCAATGCATCGAAAATGTTCAATGCTCCATTGTTGTCTGCATCACCCAAAAGGACATCGCCGCCGCCTTCAATAATATCGAGAGTGACGGGATCGCCGATAGAGATGTTGAGGTCGCTTCCTTCGGGTGAGGTTAGCGCTTCGGTAAAAAATTCCGCATCGCCAATCTGCGCAGATAGAGTGCCCATAGATTCAGCCCGTACTGATATTTGGCCGATGATATCGCCATTGGGGCTGCTAAATTGCGCGTTCGGGCCAATTAAAGATGATTGCACGCTTATGCTGGTATCGTCCAGTGTGGCCATTAATGTTACTGGTTCAGAGAGACTGTTTTCGGACATCCAGTTTTCGTTAACCATGAATTCGGGGGATGTTACCGATGCCCCGTTATCGGATGTGAAATCTACCCGAAGCATGTAGGCGCTAATAGGTTGTTCACTCTGCAGCACCACATCATAAATCAGGGTGTCTCCAACATTCACTGTATCCTGCGGACCCACAAGAGATACAGCGCCTTGAGAATAAGCACTGCTTACTCCTATTAACAACAAAAATGGTAACAATGTGATTGAAATGGATTTGTATTTCAGCATCGGTGCCTCCGTATCATTAGGTGTACAGGTAACGGGGTGTTTCCCCTGAATCGGTACACAGTCGTTGTACAATACCAATAGTTTTAAAATAATTCAACTGTAAAATTGAAATTTCAATAATTTTTTTTGGTGTAACAATATGTCATTTAAGTTAAATGATAATCAACCTTTACTTTTTATATGAAATTACAAACAATGAAAAACATTTAATATTTTTCCGGATATTTTTTTCAATTATGCGTATATTGATGCTGCAACGCTTTGATCTCTCATCTGTTTCATGTACACGGCGCATACTGTGCCAGGCAGAAGAACTGCTCCGCCGTGGACATGAAGTCTATTTAACCGATTTTCCAAATTCTCATAGGCAAAATACAATTCCCGCAATACAAACTTTATCAAATTTAGGCGCGTTTGTCTTCCCTTTGAAACGAAAAGCCGCCCAAATTTTTTTTAATTATCGAAATTTGTATAATAACGTTCCTAAACCTGACATTATACATTTGTGGAAGTCGTATCCCGACGCTTCTCTCGCAGCCTGGCGTTTGTCTCGGATATGGAATGTTCCCTTGCATTATGATTGGGACGATTGGGAACGGGGGATCGCGCAAGAACTGGCCGAGTCGTGGTTGGCCGGTTGGCTGGCATGGAGGTGGGACCGTTTTATCCCCTCTCTGGCAGATACCATGACCACCGCAAGTGAGTATTTGCGAAAAAAAACCGTATCTTACGGTTTCCCAGAAAACCGAATTTGGGATGCGCCGGTGGGGGCCGATTTGGAGCGATTTTCTCCAAGACCGAAAAAGCAAGAGTTGATTGAACGATGGAACCTTCGCCAACCATTGCTGGTATATAGTGGGCAGTTGGAAGTTGCCAGCTATGTTGAGCAAGCCATTGACGTTCTCAAAGAGGTGCGAAAAGAGTTTGATACGGCGAAATTGCTTGTGCTCGGCGGGGGCCGTAAGCTCCCCTACTTCAAAACGTTTGCTTCAGAACAAAAGGTTGAAAACCATGTGGTTTTTACCGATTACATTCCGGCCAATGATGTTCCTGATTATCTCGCCCTGGCCGATGTCGCTCTGGCTCCCTTTGCCAAAAACAATGTTACCCGGGCCAAATCTCCCTTAAAAATTGCCGAGTATCTGGCGATGGGGTTGCCCATCGTTTCTTCGAATGTGGGTGAAGCGCCCAAAATGACGGTGGGGGCGGGCGCATGCGCTCCTTGTGGAGACATCCGGCAAATGGCCGAAAAGACTATTTGGATTTTGCGCCATCCTGGAATTCAGCAAAGTATGTGTACCGCCGGGCGGAAACTGGCTGAATCGACTTACAATTGGAAAACGCATACGGATGCCTTAGAGGAAGCCTATCAGTGCGCCATTGGTAAACATCGGTAAACATCAATCTCACGAATTATCGTGAGCCGTTTTTAGATTCGACGATCCGGCTAAAAGTAAAATCCAGCATTTTGATGTACCACATCTTGGAGCGCAGGCGTCCCGCC
>CAZEZQ010000433.1:0-2785 GCA_964516245.1 uncultured bacterium
TTAATCAGAAGTCGTTCAATCAAACCGGCTCGGCGGGAGCCTCGCCCTCCTCGTTTGAAACACCTTGTATTAGTTCTGAGGTTCTAATTGGTTATGCATACGCTTCGTTGGTGGGCTGAAGCCCACCCTACAAATTTTAATAAGGGGGAATTCTAATTCCCAATTTGACAAACAAATTCAACCAATGCTACTTTTATAAATATTCAGAAAATCATAGGAGGGTGTCATGCGTTGTTTGTTTACATGTGTATTGTTGGGATTCATCGTTGCTTCATCTGGTTTCTCAGAGGGACTGGGCAAAGAAGACATCATCAAACTCGTTGAAGATCGAATCACCAGGGTTGAATCGTATGCGGTGATTTTTACCATCAAGCAATCCCGCTATACCGATGTGAGGGGGCAAGTGCATCCCGCATATAAAAAATATGCGTTAGCGGCGCGGGGGCCGATGAAAATTAGTGAGACCACCGGTCTGACCAAGCGTGTATTTGAAGAATTTTGGTGGCATCGTGATGGCCGTTCTCCTGAAACCCAACCTACTCATAACGTGAGCTATTACGATGGTTCTTCCATGTATTCGTGGAATCCAGTGAGCCATAGGTTTGCCACTGAGAACCGTTTGAATCTGATGAAAATTTACTCTCCACCCCATTACTCCAGCTGGCTTGAGAACATTATGGTGTATCCCTTGCATCGCTTTTTAGTGATGAAACCGTGCAATGTGTTGATGCGTGACAACAAAGTTGATTATGAAATGAAGGGCGAAACCATCGAATTTCAAACGGAATGGGGTCCGAACAACCGTTTAAAACACCATATTAAGTTTCACAAAGAAGATGGAATCAAACGAATCGTTGAGAGCAGTGAAAACTCAAGCCATGAAATTGTTGTAGATCAATACGAAGAGGTGAATGGTGTCCCTATCCCCGCTCGTGGCCGTCTCATCCGTGATGCACATACCATTCGCATGAATATGGTGCAGGCCAAGATCAACGATCAGGTGCCTGTAGACGCGTTTCAAGTGTTATCGGCGCCCAGTGCCGATGATGGATCAAAACAGAGTGATTTTCCTTTTGCCGGTGATCCTACATATTTCAACAAATTCTTTGATTTGAATTTACAAGAGGCGTATCAGAAATATATGGATTTGTAATTCTCAAATGTGAAGGATCAATCAAGTGATTCAAGGGCTGGCAAACAACGCTTGCCCTTGGCACCCGGTCCATCCTACTTCTCTAACCAGTTAACAATTTCATCCAATTCCAACTCTTCTTCATTCACCGTAAGCGCATGCCCTACCCCTGCCGTATTATACGCGGCTTTGGCCCAGCCGGTTTCGAACGCCTCGCCGGTGTTATGGATCAACAGCGGTGTTGGTGCGATAAGAGCTTGGGCGCTTTTGAAATCTCCCGCCCGGCGCAAACCGGGTACAAAAAACTCCTGCGCCATTCGCTGGTCATTCTCGCTGTCGAATTGTTCGGCGTCGATTGCTATTTTGTTGACATCTTCACAAAATGGCGCAGCCAACAGCGTCCACAATCCGGCGTTGCCCAAGCCCACCAGGTTGACTTTGCCGGCCGCAAAGCGTGTTTTCAAAAAGGCGCGGCAGGTGAGAATGTCTTGCACCCGCATTGAGGGAACCGGCTTGTTGTAAGTGTAGAAATGATCGGCTTCGTAATCGCGCCGATCGTTTTCGTCTTTGAAAAAATGGGTGATGATCAGCGCTTGATTCTTGCTCAACAAATTTGCGCTTAAACGTTTCACGATGTCTTTTTTAAGTTGGTCTGGGTCATTGACAAGAATGGTGGCCTCTAGAGTCTCTTGCTGAACTTTGGGCATGAGAATACCGATTTTGATCTCTTCACCCACTCCCCCCCGTGAAATCAGCACTTCTTCGTAATAATGATTTGGCAATTGCTCTGTACTTTTTTTGTCTTCGATATTCACTCGTGTGATTGTCAAATCATTCGGATCAGGTTGCACTGCCAACAAGGTATGAGCCAACACCGGCCGCATGAGTTGCCTGAATGTATTTCGCTTCAATGGTGTATTCGGAAAGACATCTTGTATCTGCTTTTTGTATTGCTTGACTTGCATGGCGAATAGTTCTTTTTGCGTGATCGCATTTTCAGGCAAATCATTTGGAAAGACTTTCAACTCTTCATCCGGCTCTACATCAAACTCTTGTTCCACAGCGTATTCTGGATTGGGATCGTTCAACACCCATTTCGCGAACCACTGATACACCGCATCGCGGCTCTCACGGTTGTAATTATGCGGCGCATCCACCTGCACGCTTTTCACCTTTTCTTCTGCGTCATACAAGGCATACACCGAACGCACCGCGGGATATTCCACCCAGGGGGTTTCGTTGGTCCAATCGCCGGTGGCCGATACCATCAGCAAAGGGCGCGGGGCCATCATGGCGGCGAATTCGGTGTTGAAGCCCGCCCGGCGCAGGTTAGGCGCATTCTCACATTCGCAGCCGCCCTGAAAATGCGAAGAGATCATATTCACCGGCGCGGCGCATTTGATGCGATCATCGATAGCCATCAAGAATATGGTTTGGGTGCCCCCGCCGGAGGCGCCGGTCATGGCGATATGGTCTTTATCGACATCCTCACGTGAGGCTAGATAATCCAAAGCCCGCAAACTGTTCCAAAACTGCAGGCCGTGCAGCGAGATGCCCCACAGCTGCTCGCGCTGGCTGCCGTAGGTGTGGTCCAACTGGCGGCTGTCTACATAGCCCACCATATCAAAGGTGAATACCACATAACCCTGCTGG
>CAZEZQ010000433.1:2795-5414 GCA_964516245.1 uncultured bacterium
GGCACCGAGCCGCGTTCATTGTTTGCTAGTCTGCCTTCGCTCCAATGGCCATGGGCGGAAAGCACGGCAGGGAAGGGGCCATCGCCCTTTGGACGATAAACATTGCCAGTTACGAAATAGCCGGGATAACTTTGGATGTACACATTCTCAATCACATAATCGTTCCGTTCGGTACGGCCTGTGACTTGTGGATCGAGATCACATTTCTCCGGCATAGGCAAGAGACCGAAGCTGTTCAAGATTTGCTTCCGCAAATAGGCTTTACGCTCTTCCCATTCCTGTTGGCTTTGGTAGGTGGGGAAGGTATAAAAATCGCGGTTGGTTTTTGTAGTCGTCAGTCGCTGATCTTCAGCAGTGGAATCTAAGTGTACTACTCCACTGAGATTGAAAAGAAAAACAAAAACGAATATCAACAAATTGTGCTTTATCTTCATTGTCATATCCTCTCATCATCAATTTTTATGATTTTTTCATATGATTCTATTTTTTGAATGGTGCATCTTGTAATTGTCCCTCTCTTATTTTCGCAACACCGCCATCCTCTCTCTGCCACCGGCTATAGTTTGAATGTCTTGAAAACCAAACTTCTGCATCGTTTCATCAAATGATTGTTGATTAAATCTTTTCTCATGTTTTTTTTGACCCACAGTCGTCAACACATTCGCCATAAATCGTTTCAAAACGTTCCTACTTTGCGCCCAGTTTTGCACCGGTTCTGTCACAATCACTTTCTTGCTTGCGGCGTTCATCATTTTCTCGAGTAGTGCATTTTGTTCGGGGATAAACTGATACAAACTCCCCAACATCATAATCACATCCGCTGATGGGATTTCCGATTCCATCAGATCCATCTGCACAGCATCGATACTGTTCCGTTTCATCCACTTCACAAAATGGGGCAGCACATCAACTGCCGTATATTGAACATTCTTCTGTTGCAGCCATCCAAAATAAAGAGCACAATCGCCCGAGCACAAATCAACCACCGAATCTCCTGCTTCAATCTCATCCGCCACCGGTTGGCAGCGTTCGTTGTAATGGTGTCTGTAGAGCAGGCGAATGCTTGCTCGATACAGCAATGGATGCCAATACACGGGATTGCTCATTTTTGGGTCTCCGGCTTGAAGCGCTTTTTGAAGCGGTACAATTCGCGCAAATAAATCAGGCTGTCGCGCACGGGACGTACAGTTGATTTCTTATCCCACCGGCGCAAAAACAAAGCGGGGATTTCTTTGACCTGCAATCCATAAGCATGACACAAAGCCATAATTTCCGTATCCCAAAACCAACCGGGGCTTTGGCATTGTTCAAGAATGGGAACTACCCGCTCTCGGCGAAAAAACTTGAATCCGGTTTCTGTGTCTTTATAAGAAAGGTCCAGCATCCATTTCACCAACCGGCGGTAGGTTACACTTAGAACGTGACGGAAAAAGGTATCGGCATTCCACTGAATTTCATACACCCGGTAGGCGGTTGCAGCATCGTACCCTTCTTCCAAGGCCCAAATCATTGAGGGGATATAACGGCAATGCACTTCCAAATCGATATCCAAGAAACCAATATATTTCCCCTGGGCCATCTTTAACCCTTCGCACACTGTGGCCCCCCGTCCTTGATTGCGCTCATGCAACACACAGCGCGCATGAGGACGTTGTTCGGCGCACAATTGGGCGATTTTTGCACTCCCATCGGGGCTGCAATCGTCTATGATAATGAATTCATATGTGTAATGGGTTTGATTGAGCGTGTTTTCGATCTCGGAGAGGCTCACTTCGAGGTGAGGGCCATCGTTGTAACAGGCAATTACCAAAGAAACATCCACCAAAATATATCCCTACCTTGTTTCATTCGTTCCAACATCCCGCGAAAATACTTCGACCACCGGGCCAGGATAACGCCGGTTCCACAATTGTTGTACTGGATGATAGGTGTCCTCCACATCCGCTGCTTGAGGGCGCCATCTCTCGATAAAAGGTTGAAACACTTTTTCGGGCCGGGCATGGCCTGTGAATGCAGCAATTGCTTGCCGCCGTTTGGGATACGGATCGGGATTCTTCGCTGGGAAAGTGCAGAACGTGCTCAGCGCGATATCTTTTACCGGCGGCGGCTCAATTTGCGTTAATACTTGAAAGTTCGAAGCCGGCAATGAATCGATCATCACGATATTTTGCAGGTAAATTTCATTGCCCGGTGTGGCAATACCCCCACGATACACAAACGGCAAGCTAAATTGATCGGTGGCGATGCGATAATGGCTATTGTCTGAAATCTTTTCTATCGCGATCCACTTAAAAAACTGAACTCTTGTATTGGGTTGATGAAACAGCCAATTGCTTTGCAGGCTCATGGCCAGCGGTTGAACCATCGTCAAAATGGCAACAACAGCGATCGCACTATTGGCATAGAAACCGTTTTTCATATATCGCTCAGCTACAGCAATGACTCCAACCGCTGCAAACACGGCCATCCAAGGCAGCAATGGCAGGGCAAATCTCATAAAGAAAAGCGAATGAGTCATCACCAGTATTGTGTACAACAATGGAAATCCAAGGACACCCGCGTTTCTCCGTCGAATCAAAACTCCAATGCCAACCAGGGCAAATAAGAACCCTAAATAAC
>CAZEZQ010000434.1:0-5182 GCA_964516245.1 uncultured bacterium
GGGCAGACCCCCGTGTCTGCCCCCAAATGCTGATTTAACTGAAGGTAGAACCATTCTAAGAGACAATTCCACACAATCCACGAGTGAAAATCCAATGATCCGGCAATAAGTCTAAGTCTTTGCTTGTTATGCAGACAGTCTGTCTGCACCAATATATAGTGCAGGCTATATGCCCGCACCATAATATGGATAGCCTTCAATACATAGTTGAACTTTTTGTTGCTGCATCAATTTATGATTCAACATATCTTCTTGTTGAAAAGATAGTTGCAATTCAATTAATTCTGTAAATTCGAACCAATGGTTGAAAGGCGCGTTAAAGAATTAACGCTTTGAAGAGAAGATTAATCTTATTGAAATAGTCTACATCCCAAACAAAAAATGAATGTTTTTTTAGTCATATTTGTATGTTTGATTCTAAAATTTTTCAAAAATTTTTGTTGACATGGGAATCATTTTATAGTAAATTAAACATACTCGAACTCGGTGTTATCGAAATAGATTCATTATATTGCTGCATTTTTTTTACAATTTATTTTCAGTATTTTCTACTGAATGCTGTCTTCACTTCTCTTGCGTGTGTATTTTTTTCACCTCTGATATGCAATTTATGTCACACATTTTTTGCTTCCTGCGTTGAGCGTTTCTCTTGCTATGTTCAGAGTTTTTGTAGTGGTTGGGCGGAAAACCATTCCAATACTAAAGGAGAGGAATCATGCCAGTCAAACGAGAATTTGTAGCATTATTCGCGGTTGTTGTTTTATTGTTCGTAATGGGAGCAATTTCTGTACAAGCACAGATAGCTCGGCAGCCAAACGACCAAATCACAAACAACCAAAACAATTTAAGAGAGAGGGTGTTTTTCTTTTCGATTGAAGAAGAATTTGTCACCCAAGGGCCAGAACCGGCAGACGGCAATCCCATCATTTCCGATGGCGATTTGTTAACCAGCAATGGAATGGTGTATATGCGGAATGCCGAACTCTTGAGTGTATTCAAAGGGGAATTCGATCTTGGGTTGGACGCCGTTCATGTGTTGGATGTTCAGGATCGTATCGTCGCTTTTTCCACTTCGCTAGACGATCCCAACGGACAATTTACGGCGGGTGATTTATTGTTCACCAACGGAGCCGTGATCCCCAATGCGGCATTGCTGGCCAATTTCGACCTCCCCCGTTTGTTGGATTTGGGCCTCGATGCCGTTCATTTTATTGGAACCCGGGAACAAATTTTTGGGTTTCTCGATAATATCCAAAATTTTGGGCGTGATCGCTTTCTTGGGGATCCGACACTGCTCAGCCAATTTCTGCAAGAATTTCAGATTGACATATGGTTCTCAACAGAAGGAACCGGACCCAATCGGCAACAACCCGTGTTCTTGGATGGGGATTTGCTGAGTGTTTTGAATGGCGTTGTTTTGAAAAACGAAAACGCATTGCCTGCCAGTGTGCCAGCCGGTATCCCCAGCCGGGGTGTGGATTTTGGGATGGACGCCTATACCCGCGCTCTGATTAGTACTGGGGCGGACTTGGGGAATGGGTTGTTTTCCACCGAAATTAACGGCAAATTGCCCAGTTTTACAGATGGCGATGTGATGTTAGAGGGTGTCGGGGCGATTGTCAGCAATCTTTCATTGATCGGTGCCTTTGAACCCCGTGTACGCGATATGGGCTTGGATGCCTTATGGGTGTTCGAACCGGATGATGTCACATTTAACCGTTGCCGCTTTACCAAAATCGGTGGTTTGGTGGTCGATTCGTCTATTTGGGATTTTGCAGCCGGCTATGTAGATCCCAACAACTCAGGCCGAAAAGATCATGCGTTTGGCCGATGGGTCAGCATTCGGGGCGAATTGACTGATGCCGCCGTTCAGCATCGTGTATTGGTTCGTCCTGATGGAGCTCCGCTAACTGATGCCGATCCTATTTTAATGCCCTCTTCGTTGAATTGGCGTGTATTTTGCCATCCATTTTCTTCTTGGGTCAATGTTGACATCACTGGAGATGGATGGATGTCTTCAAATTATTGGAAATTCTTGCGGGACAATTGCCTCAATGGTGACTTGATGCTGGTGAACTTTAATTCCAATTCCGTTTCTGATGGAAAATATATATTGACATTGCAAATTCGCGATGCATCCGGCAATATTATCACTTGCCAAAATGTGCCCATTCAAGTGGATAACACCCGGCCAGAAATCACCGTTCCCGACACTCATGAATGCAATGAATACGTCGCAGCAGATATGCCTTTGGATATCGAAGGGGCTTTCCGCGATATCAACAGCCATTTTTGGCTGTACAGGCTTACCCTCCATTCCTTCTATTGGGGTGGTGGCGTACCCATTGATTCACGCTTTTATTTTCAGGGAGCTCCGTTGTCATCAGACGGTACCCCGAGTTACCCTGCTCCGGCCGCTTTAACAACGTTGGATATCTCGTCATTGTTGACAAGCCACTTTGGCAATGATTTTGAAGTACCCGATGGCCGCTACACCATTCGTTACCGCGCATGGGATCGAACCTTGCTCGGCCGCTTTACTCCATTCACGAATGCTGTGGGAGATTTGGCCGACCGCAATGAAGCCATTCAGAGAATCACGAACTTTGAATTCACCCCGTAAGAATCTCTTCGTGTTCACTACGATGCTTCATGAGTAAGGAGAGCCAAAGTGAAAGCGACAATCAAACATAAAACGTGGTGGAGGCCATATGTGTGGATATATCTTCTCTTCTTTGCTGCGCTTTCGGCACAGTCTCAGGAGAATATTCTTCCAACCGATACGGAAATATTCTTTTCGACGGAAGAAGAATTCTTCACACAAGGCCCGACACCTTTCGATGGCAATCCCATTATCTCGGATGGAGACTTGTTGACGTCAAAAGGTCTGGTATATGCGAGAAATTCTGATCTTTTGATTATCTTTCAAGTCTCCAGCGATTTGGGGCTGGACGCTGTGGATGTGATCGACCGCGAAGAGCGTGTCATTGCGTTTTCCACCGAACTCGATCACCCTGAACGTCTGTTCTCCAAAGGTGATCTGCTTTTTTCCAACGGCGCCATCATTCCAAATTCTGCATTGCTGGCCGGGTTCAACCTTCCCCCCAGTTTGAATTTGGGGTTGGATGCGGTGCAATTGATCGGCAGCAGAGAGTCGATCTTGAAATTGATAGAAGAACTCGCCAGCCAGGGTCCAGATAGATTGCGGGAAAACCCGAACCAATTGCCGGAACTGTTGCGGGAATTGGAATTGGATATTTTGTTTTCTACCGAAGGAACAGCAGCGGTCTCAGAGAAACGCATATTTTTGGATGGCGATCTTCTTTCTGCCGTATCCGGCTCGGTGGTGCTGAAAAACGAAGACGCCCTGCCGGCATCGGTCCCAGCAGGGATACCCACACGTGGCGTTGATTTTGGGATGGATGCCGTAATGCAAATTTTGGATGTGGAACAACGAAACCGGGTGTTGTTTTCAACTTCCATCAACGGCCTGTTATCAACCTTTACGGATGGTGACATCCTTTTGGAGAACAACCTGGTTCAAATTCCCAACAAAGACTTGATTGGAGTGTTTGAACCCAGGGTAGAAGATATGGGCTTGGACGCGATGTCAAGCCTCTTCCGCATAAACATCAGCGCATTGGGCAACTGGAAGCAGTTTTAAGCAGTAATATGAAATGCTCTTTAAAACTGTTCATTATTTTAGTAAACGGGTCGCTATTAGAATAAACGGGAGGGCGAATCTCCTGATGAGCCTTGGCTCGCTAGGAACCTCGCCCTCCCCCAATGAAATGGGGGAGGTTAGGAGAGGATTAAGAGATTCATTAATCATATTCATTCAACACTTCCCTAACCCCTCCCAGTATCGGTCTGAACTTTACTCAAAATGTAAATTTTGGAATTCTCCTTTATTAAGGGGGGTAAGGGGGAGCTGGCTTTTCTCATAACGCCAAATCCCCCCAGCCCCTGCGGTGCTTACCCCCCTTGATAAGGGGGGCAAAAAACGTTCCCAAAAGTGATGGGCGAAGATCAGCAGTCTCGGGTAGGGAAATTTCAGTTTACTGAGCTATTTCGTCAGATCTTACAATTCCACCACATACACCTGGGAATGGCCGGTGCGGTCAGATGTAAAGGTGGCCATTTTTTCATCATTGTTGAAAGCGGGATGGGGGTGTGTCCACTGTGGCCCGTAAACATGGTCGGTTGGCATTTCCATCCAGCTGAGTTGTCCTTCGCGTTCGTTGCGGGCCTCCTCCCAATCCGCCGCTACGGCATAGCGTGATTTTTTCCACTGCAACCCACCGTTGGAACTGTTGGGATGGCATACGGTATGGTATTCACCACTGGCCACATCGACCAACTGAAGACCGATGTCGGGGTGGTTGGTATCGCAAAGAATTTTTGTGCCGGCCCGGTTGGGGGTGATGTGCCAGGCGTTGAATTCGGCGATGGTGCTAATCTCTTTGGTGTTCCAATCCATATATTTCAGCGCTTTGGGCCATACGGTAAAAACCAGATTGCCGGTTTCGCCCAAAAAGGTTTCGTGTACCACAAACTCATCGTTGTCGTGTTCGTAGAGGCATTCGAGGCCGGAGCCGTCGCGGCGCACGCGGAAAATGCGCGGGGCGGGGTCGCCTGCGAATTCGATCCAATCGTTGTCTACGGTATGAAATTGGGGATGGATGACGGTTCGGGGGAAGTCGAGAATGATGTCGCCTCCACTGCCATCAGTGGCAGCGACTACCACGCCATTGCGTTCATCTTGTTTGATGGCAGTAACCAACCAGCGTCCATCGGGGCTGCAACTGCATTCACCGAACTGAGCGCCTTGCAATTGGTAGAGGGTTTGAATGGAGAGGTCATCCCGATTGAGGGCTTCGATTTTGTTGCCGCGGGTGAAGTACACGCAGCTTCCGTCTTTAGACAGAATGGGGGAATATGGGTGATAGCCTTCGATATCAGTGAGTTGGCGAATTTCGCCGTCAGGGAAATCGGCTTCGAACAATTGGGGCGAACCGGTGCGGTATGAAGTGAAAATAAGGGTTTTGTCATCCGGCGTAAACGCGGGCGTCAGGAAATACGGTGGATGATTGATGCACTCCGCCGCCGTCATTTGATGGATGACGGCCCCTGTTTTTTCATCGGTGAATGTTCGGTGTTCGGATGGAAATGTTTGTATCGC
>CAZEZQ010000434.1:5192-5405 GCA_964516245.1 uncultured bacterium
TTACTTGCCAAGATAACGGTCCCTCCCTTCAACCAGTGCTCTCATTTTACGGTCGGCGACATTGCGCTGCAGCATCCAAAAGCCGCAGTCGGGATGGATGTATTGCAGCCGGCCTTCACCGAGTTTGCTTTGAATGAGTTCGATTCGCTGGGCAATAAGATCGACAGATTCGACTTCGTTGTCTTTGATGTCGACCACGCCCGCGCCCAAGCC
>CAZEZQ010000435.1:0-5395 GCA_964516245.1 uncultured bacterium
AGGGCGACGCTCCCGCGGAGCCGGTTGTTGCAATTAGGAGGGCGACGCTCCCGCGGAGCCGGTTGTTGCAATTGTCTTGGGATGGCGAGGTTAAAAATGCGCCGAGCCGTGCTCCCTCCGAGCCGTGTTTCGAAAATTTTCTATCTAAACATATATTTGAAAATCATTATTGCAACTTTATGTTATGTGAACGCGGTATATCTATTGGATGTGGCGTGGAGGTGATTCGTGAAACTTGATGATCAAGTCGAAACCTGGGAAAGACAAATTCGCCAACGGCAAAAAAAATTGGCCATAGAACCGTTTGAAATGATTTCTCAGCTCGACAGCGAAACGATTCTGAATTTGATTCAAAATGAGCCCGGTGTAGTGCAAACATTTTTGTTGCTGCATTTGGAACCCATGAAGAGCGCACAAGTATTGTTGCACACCCAAGAAGCATTGCGCTTGTTGCTGCTTGCGCGAATCGAACAGGCGCAAAGCATCCCCAACCAACTCTCCAATAAATTCGAAGTGGCGGTAGAACGCAAAATGAATCTCATTTTAAGTGGGGAATCCAATTCAGAGAACTCTCCTTCAATTTTGGAATGGGTAGAAGGGCTCGACCGTTGTTTTTGTATATCGTAAGAAAACATTCAGTTGAGGTATTATTATGCAAGTATACCGATCCACAGTAAGTATTCTTCTATGGCTTTCATTGCTTCTAATTTCTTCCATCAATATCAACGCGCAACCAAGCAAAGGGGTGGTGGTGCAGCCTCCGGCGTATGAAATGCAGCAAACCTGGATGAACCTCGAGTATTGGCTGGATGTGATGCTAAACCATTATCACTACACGCATGAAGAGGCATCTGTTGTAACTGGGATGAATGTCGAAGATCTAAAACAGCGGGCCCGTAGTCTCAACGAAAACACCATGGTTGCCGCTGCCGATACGATTAACGTGTTGCCTTATCCTGGTGGAAGGCATCCACGAATCGGATTTTTGGATGGTGCGGTAGACCCCATCCGCGCCACTAAGGCAGGTGTATTTCTGCCTTGGGAAGAGGATTCGTACTTGGTTGTGGATTTTCCCGAAGCCATATTCAGCCATCAAGGGTTAATCTTTCTGGCACACACCCATATCCCAACTCTATATGGCGACATCACCAAAAAAATGGCCTTTGCCGATTGGCGTAGAAGCGATAGCGGCCAGCTTTCACAAGCGTGGGGATTGCCCAATGATATTTCGTTCGGTGCTTCAATCGTACCAAAAGAGAATCATGTACAGATGGAACTCTGGCTGCGCAACGGCTCAAGCGAAATATTGCGCGATTTGCGCACCCAAGTGTGCATCATGCTGAAAGGCGCCTCAGCGTTCAATCAATTGACCAACGAGAACAAACGCTTTACCGAGAATGCAGCAGCGGTGCAATCTGACCATAATCGGTGGGTGCTCACGGCTTGGGAACCCTGCGGCCGAACCTGGGGCAACGAAGATGTCCCTTGCTTGCATGCCGACCCGGTATTTGCTGATTGCCCACCGGGAGAGACGGTAAAAGCTACTGGACGTATCTGGTTTTATGAAGGGGAAGATGTGGAAAAAGAGTTGAAACAAGTGAATTTAACAAATTAATATCCTACCTCTCCAATCTTCAATGTTCGGTTGTCATCGCATCAAAAGCATGGCATGATCATAGGAAATAAAAATTGAACGAATATCGATATTATTCATTGAGGAAACCCATGAATCAATCTATCAACCGACGCTCCTTTGCCAAAACCGCCTTGGCCGGTAGTGCCATGTTATCGATGCCATCCCTTCTTAATGCAAAGACGAACAAACCAAACGTTGTGTTTATTCTAATCGACGATTTAGGTTATTCAGATGTGGGCTGCAACGGCAGCACCTTTTACGAATCCCCGAATATAGACCGCTTGGCGATCGAAGGCATGCGCTTCACCGATGGCTATGCTGCCTGCCCAGTTTGCTCTCCCACGCGGGCAAGTTTAATGAGCGGCAAATATCCGGCACGGATCAATCTTACCAATTTCATCTACGGCATGCGCGGCCGCAAAGATTCACCCGTGCTTCCGGTCCCGTTTGACAAGCAGATGGATTTGGATGAAGTGACCTTGGCCGAAACCTTCAAAACCAATGGTTACAAAACCTGCTTTATCGGCAAATGGCATTTGGGTGACAAAGGGTATTATCCCGAAGACCAGGGTTTTGACATCAACATTGGTGGAACCCGTTCTGGCATGCCCCGCAGTTTCTTCTGGCCGGATTGGAAAGGCAACCCACCCATCAAGGGCCGTGAAGAAGGGGAGTATTTGCCGGACCGCTTATCGGATGAAGCCGTAAATTTTATCGAAGAGAACAAAGAGCAGCCGTTCTTTCTTTACCTGAGCCATTACACCGTTCACATTCCCATCCAAGGCAAAGAAGCGATAGTTGAAAAATACAAGCTAAAAGATAAGCCGAAACATGGCCAGAATAATCCCCATTACGCCGCCATGATCGAAAGCATGGATAACAGCGTAGGAAAAGTGTTGAACGCTTTGAAAGAAAACGGCTTGGAGGAAGACACCATCGTTGTGTTTACATCGGATAATGGCGGCCTTTCCGTACAAGAAGGACGCCACACCCCCGCCACCAGCAATGCCCCGCTTCGTGAAGGCAAAGGGTTTTTGTACGAAGGGGGAATTCGGGTGCCTTGGATCGTCAAATGGCCGGGTGTCACCAAACCGGGCAGTGTGTGTGAAGATGTGATTTGCAGCGTTGATGCGTATCCTGCCTTGGTAGAAATGGCCGGGCTCGAAATGCCAAGCAATCATGGACCGGTAGATGGCGAAAGTTTTGTGCCGCTGCTGAAGCAATCGGGCAAGATGAAACGCGATGCCATTTATTGGCATTACCCCCACTTCGCCAATCAAGGCGGCCGGCCCGGCGGAGCCATTCGCAAAGGCGATTGGAAATTAATCGAACGCTATGAAGACGGCACTTTACAACTGTATAACCTGCGAGATGATATCAGCGAAACCAATAATCGGGCGTTTGATTTTCCTGATAAAGCCAAAGATCTACGCGATCAACTACACCAATGGCGCCAAGAAGTAGATGCCCAAATGCCAAAGAAAAACCCAGTAATGAAGTAGGATGGGTCATTCGCCGCGGCGAATTCGACACATCAATCACTGGATATAAACTCATTATCAAAATGTTGTTTGTCGAAAAGGAGGGCGAGGTTGAAAATGCGCCGTGGCGTGCTCCCGCCGAGCCGCCCACACATCGATTGGGTGGCCAGGTCATGACGCGCCGTGGTGGGGCAAGCATTGTTTGTCTGCCCTTGCGAACTAGAATCTTGGCTCGGCGATGTGTAAAAAACAGCAAGTAACCAACATTCGTAAAATCAACAGATTACGAATGTGGTTCCTTAGGAGCAACTCACTCGCCCCGGCGAGCTATATCAACAAGAAACACAAAGTGTAGGGTGGGCTTCAGCCCACCAACAAAAAGTACGCATAACCATTAAAATCTCAGAACTTGCATCAAGTGTTCCATAAGAGCACCCCACCCGCCATGGCGGGCTATATCAACAATCCCTTCGCCCTCTGGGAGAGGGATAGGGTGAGGGGGCTTACTGAATAAAACAAAGTGTTTCATAAGAACCGAAAGATTTTAACTTGGTTTACGAGTATATGATTGAAAATTATTACAATTTTTGCTTCCAAAGCCGTACGTCCAGCAGGACGAACGGCATCAGTCCAGCCTATTCAAGCTGGGCGAGAATAAAAAAGGAGAAACTGAACAAATGCAAATCAAACATCTGTTAACCACCTTTGTATTAATTGGATTCACTCTCACATTGAACGGCAACGCGCAAGAAACCTACCGCAAAATCGGCAACGACATCCAATACAAACGCGCCACCCGCGTCATCTTTATCGATGTGGTGCAAGGCCGTTTGGATGAAGCCGAGAAGCGCTATCAAGCTCTCTTGGATGAATTCCCCAGCGATCTCGAAGCCATGTTCGGCATGGCGGCGATTTTCAGCCAGCGTGAAAATATCGAAGCCGCCATGGAATGGGTGAAAAAGTCGGTTGAGAACGGCTTGCCCGTTCAGCGCTATTTGGCGGGACCGAAAAATGTATTTCACAATTTGCAAGAGAGCGATACTTTTCAAGGCTATGCCTTAAGCCAAGACGAAGACTACAACCTCGATTTTGTTCATGGGCCTTTGCTTGGCTGTGTCACCCATAACAGCGCGAAGTTCTGGGTACGCTCCCGGTCAACCACCCCATTCCGGGTGTATGTGAAAAAGGTAGGTTCTGACGATGTTCCAGTGAAGTCGACAACCTTAAACACTCGCAGAGATACCGATTATACCGCCGTGGTTTCTATCAATGATTTGGAACCGGATACCGAATATGAGTACACCGTCGAACTCGCTGGCCGCATGGCCGATGGCAAATGGACCTTTCGCACTCAGCCCGTCGTTGGCGAACCGGCTCGGTTCGAAGCCGGTTTCGGTGGCGGCGCTGGATATACACCCATCTACGAACGCATTTGGGATACCATTCGCGGACACGGCTTAAATGCATTTTTGATGATGGGCGACAATGTCTATATCGACACACCCACTGAGCCGGATGTTCAGCGCTATTGCTATTACCGCCGCCAATCACGCCCTGAATTCCGGCGCTTTACAGGCAGCACTCCCATCTACGCCGTATGGGATGATCATGATTTTGTGGATAACGATGGCGAAGGCGGTCCCAAAATTGACGAACCGGAATGGAAAATTCCAGTGTGGCGATTGTTCAAAAATCAATGGAACAATCGCTATTACGGTGGTGGTGAAGAGCAGCCAGGCTGCTGGTTTGATTTTCATATCGCCGATGTCCATTTCATTTTGCTCGACAGCCGCTATTACCGCCACGATCCCGATAAGATGGAAAACCCATCCATGCTGGGCGACGCGCAAAAAGAATGGTTGAAAGATACGCTGAAACACTCAGAAGCCACCTTAAAAGTGTTGGCGTCACCAGTCCCCTGGGCTTACGGCAGCAAACCGGGCAGCCTCGACCCCTGGCAAGGCTTCAAACAAGAACGCGAAGAAATCTTCTCTTTTATTCACGAAAATAAGATTGATGGTGTCTTTTTAATCTCAGCAGACCGCCATCGTTCCGATGCATGGAAAATCGAACGCGAAGATGGATATGATTTTTATGAGTTCGAAAGCTCACGTTTAACCAACATCCACACACACGGAATCATGGATGGTTCATTATTTGGCTACAACGAAAAATGTTCCTTTGGCAAATTGCTATTCGACACGACCAAAGAAGACCCTACAGTAACCTACGAAATCTGGAACATAGACAATGAAAAGATTCAAGATATCACCATCAA
>CAZEZQ010000436.1:0-1786 GCA_964516245.1 uncultured bacterium
ACCCTCCCGCCGAGCCGGAATGTTCCAATTTCCTCAGGAGGAGTTTCTATGTATCACATTCACGGTTTTTTTATCATTGGTTTTTTAACTTGTTTGATCTCAATTCATGCATTCTCAGAACCGTTGCACAAAACTCAAAAAATCTTCCCTCTTCAAGAAAAACATGTGCACGGCAGCAGCCTCGTGCAGCTCCCCAATGGAGATATTCTCGCCGCTTGGTTTCATGGCAGCGGTGAACGCAATGCCAATGATGTTCAGATTCGCGGCGCTCGCTTAAAACATGGCTCCAACAAGTGGAGCGATGTTTTCCTGATGGCCGACACTCCCAATCTGCCGGATTGCAATCCCGTATTGTTTTTAGACCGCAATGAAAAGTTATGGATGTTTTGGATTGCAGTCCGCGCCAACCGCTGGGAACATTCCATCTTGCGGGTACGTTCTACCACCCAATACAACGGAGACGAAGCCCCCACCTGGGAATGGCAAGACTTGATTTTGCTCCAACCCGGTGAAAAATTCGCCGAAACCATTGAAGCGGGTTTTGACGAATTAGATCCAGCAGAGGACATGTGGGCAGAATACGCCAAACCCTATACCGAATTGCTCATCCAATCCGCCCAAGAGAAAAACAAACGCCAAGAAGGTTGGATGACCCGCAATCATCCAATCCAATTGCCCTCCGGACGAATTTTATTGCCTTTATACTCAGATGGATTCAATATGGGATTGGCAGCCATTTCAGACGATGACGGCGCCACCTGGAGGGCAAGCCGTCCGATTGTAGGTTTGGCAGGCATACAACCCACTCTGGTTCAAAAGAAGAACGGTGATATCTGTGCCTATATGCGTGATACCGGGGGCGCACCCTACCGCGTCTTACAAAGTATTTCAAAAGACCACGGTGAAAGTTGGAGCGTCATGCGTGATACCAAAATACCCAACCCCAGTTCCAGCCTCGAAGTTCAGGCCCTGAATCATCACGGCTATTGGATCATGGTATTCAATGACACAGAAGAAAAACGAAACAGTTTAGCGGTTGCCCTCTCTGATGATGAAGGCAAAAGTTGGAAGTGGAAACGTACGATTGGCGACACCGAATATTACGCCTATCCCTCGCTGATTGAAGACCGAAGCGGACGAATCCATATTTCTTACACATTTAGCACAAACCAAGGCAAAACCATCAATCATGATGTGTTTTCTATTGATTGGCTCAAAAAAAAGAATCATTCAAACTGAAACTATTTGTGGATCGGTTCGGATGTGTTATCTTTTCTATGATTTTTCGTTATAGTAAATGTGTGCAAAACCCGGTGAATGAAATTGTTCATCAAAGCAAATCATTCTATCGGTTCAATGTGAAATGATGAATCCCAATTTGGATAGGAAGGTACGATCGTGGAACAAGAACAAAATTCCAATCAACAAAACCCCCAAGATGCTCAAAAACCGGCTCAAGAAACCCAACAGCCAGCCAATGAGCAAGAAGAATATGTGGATAAAGTGGTGATTCCAATGTGGCCGAAAACACCGGTGCTCTATCCGGTCGCCATTTTCGCTTTGATCTGTTGCATCATTGGCATGTTTGCCGGTATGCCGCCCAAACTCAAGAAAATCAAAACACACTATACCCAACAACAAGCCGAACAAACACAACAAGCGGCTGAAAATCAAACCGATGAATCCCAAAGCGCCGTTCAAAGTGAAGCGGCTTCCACAATCGATTTGGAAGCAACTACCGAATCATTGGTGAACGCCATGGTGGTTGACCGTGTTTTGGGAACCA
>CAZEZQ010000436.1:1796-2954 GCA_964516245.1 uncultured bacterium
TTTTTGATTTTGCTCGGTTTTACCTTATTTACTTTGTGTTTGGATATGGAAGTCCGCTGGGCTTTGGTCCTATTCAGTAGCATTGTTGTGGTTTTATTGCTGCTTTACATTCTAAATATGCAATTCAATTTCATCCCCAATATTCTTCCTCATATTTTTGCGCTTTCCCCCATGGCAACACCCCAATTCTACGCGGGTTTCTTTGTCATTTGGGTGATTTTAATGATTATTTCACTCGGTGTGGTTCAATTCCATTATGTCAAAATCGAGTCCAACGAAGTTATTGTGGTTGGGGGATTGCTCGAACGCCAACAACGCTACTCAACCATTCGCATGCAATATGTTCGTGACATACAAGACGTAATTGAATACTATTTGCCCTTTGTCAATTCGGGTCGCTTGGTATTGATCTTCCCGGACCAACGAGATTCAGTCGTTATCGATAATGTCCTCAATATCGACAAGGTAACCGATCAACTTGATAAACTTTCAGGCGTGATGCACGTTCGCTCGTAATTGTACGATAGGCTCCAATTCCCTACTTTTTAACAACAAAGGAAAGTGTATGTCTCATCTTTCTGAATCTCAAAAATATACCCTGTTACGGTTATTAAAAGACCTGGCATCTGTAGACCGGAATTTTAACCTAAAAGAAGCGACCCGAATCCGTCTAATCGGTTTGCGGTTAGACCTGCATCCGGAAAAGATTAGTGAAGCATTAGGCGAAGATTTTGAAGCCATCAGCAAACATCTGAAGCATTTCGAAGACCCGGCCCAACGCAAGTATGTTTATCAACAGTGTCTTCTCTTGCTTCATTCCGACCGCGAATTTAGCGAAGAAGAACAAAAGGCGGCAAACGAAATCAAAGAAACATTTCAACTGGTTCAAAGTTTCCACGAACAAGTAGTAAACTGGGTGAAAGAAGGGATGGAATGGGAACAACGCGGCCAAGAACTCGTTGGAGAATCCCCCAGTTCCTTCTAGGATTCAATATTGACTCCACTTTCAGGAGGGCAAGGTTGAAAATGCGCCATGGCGTGCTCCCGCAGAGCCGTTTGTCTCATAACCCAGGAGGGCGACGCTCCCGCGAAGCCGTTCGACCTAACCAGGGAGGGCGACGCTCCCGCAGAGCCGTTCGACCCATAACCAGGGAGGGC
>CAZEZQ010000436.1:3054-5395 GCA_964516245.1 uncultured bacterium
GGCGACGCTCCCGCAGAGCCGTTCGACCCATAACCAGGGAGGGCGACGCTCCCGCGAAGCCGAATCTCCCAAATGTTGATTCAATAAAAATTATGGATAATCGCTATAATCAAAAAAACAAGCAAAAAATGATATTTTTCATCAAGGATACAATCCATGACGGCAGATAGTTTCAGCAAAGGGACATTTATCCCCTACCGGCGTTCCGATGTAATCGAAATGTGCCTGAATGATGGTGCATTGAACGAAGAAGACAAAGACCGCTTCCGGACTTTTTGCCGAATTTTAACAGCCTATTACCATTACTGTTTTCATGACCGGCTCAACCGATTGAAAGATTATTTCATCCCTCTCGATCCCGATTCCCCCTACAAAAAATACGAATTTTCGCACGATAAAAATGACACCGAAAAAATCGAAACGTTTTTTAACGATTTCGAACATATCCTAAAAAAAGCCAATTATCACAAACTTTCCAAAGAAGAAATCAAAAAGTCATTCAAAGACCGCTCATTAATCCAGTTGGATTTCGATTTGGATTTCACCTATATGGAAGATTATTTGCTCTATTACCGCGGCCTCCACAAAACCAATGCTGACGTGCAAATTCTTCCACTCTTCAAAAAGAATATCGAATTTGATGTTTTCGACCGGATGATTTTGGTGATCAAATACAAAAGCAAAGAGTTCTTTGATTCCAAAAAAATCAATGTCGGCAATTTGAATTTCATTCCAGGCCGCACGTATCTCTACTTTTATAAAAATATTCCCGTCAACGATTTAGAAATCCTCTTCCCCAATGTCAAAATTCGCATGACATTGAAAGATCAATTGTTATTTTGGATCCCCGCTATAGGAGCCGGTATAGGTTCACTCTCCAAAGTTCTCCCCAACCTCGCAATTCTGATCGGATTTATCGTATTACTTCTGGGCCTACAAGACATTGTACAAAATTTAGGGCTGGAAATTGATGAAGAAGATATTAATAAAAGTATTTACCCATTATTGGTCACCATCTTTTCGGTCGTTATGGTTTTGGGTGGGTATGCCGTCAAACAATACTTGAAGTACAAAAACAAATTCATACACTTCATGAAAAATATCACCGATACCCTGTTCTTTCGCAGCATCAGCATAAATACAGGCGTGTTTCAAACTTTAATTGA
This sequence comes from uncultured bacterium, assembly GCA_964516245.1. Classification (GTDB taxonomy): domain Bacteria; phylum Hinthialibacterota; class Hinthialibacteria; order Hinthialibacterales; family Hinthialibacteraceae; genus CAZEZQ01. Next base: position 4,221 of record CAZEZQ010000436.1, read on the forward strand.
TTCAGCGGAAGAAGAAGAATGCAAAGAAGCCATATTGGCGTATTATCATTTGCTTGCCAATGAAGAGGGAATGAGCAAAGCCGAATTGGATAAGCATATCGAAACATGGTTTATGGACAAACATCAAACCAATTTAAATTTCGATGTAGTCGACGCTGTCGATAAACTTAGGCTTCTTGTTGGAAAAGTTTACGATCATTCAGGAGATGAAACCATCCGTGTCACAGAACCCTTAATGTTTGAAGACAAAAACGGGAAACTGCACGTTCAACCCTTAGAAAAAGCGATTGTAATTCTTGACGCCATTTGGGATGATATTTTCCACTACAATCTAGCCCACGCCGTTTGCCAAGAAGAAAAATTTTAAGATGCAATTTATTAATTATTGGGAGGGCAGGTTATTCACACCGAGCAACCAACAAATGAATGATGTGCAAAATAAAAAACTAACATCCAAATAAGAAAAACAAAATCGTTTATTCAACAATTCCCTCTCCCTGTGGGAGAGGGGTAGGGGGGGGCGATTCTTTTCTGATACATCGCCAATTTTTTTGTTCAAGCACTTGATTTCACTTGGCTATCAACGATGAATCAATCTTCCTGCGGTTCAACCATGTTTATCACCCAACGGCCGCCTTCCAATTTCAGATGATAAACATCGGTTTCGTGTTTGGGCTTTTTATTGCCGGATTGGATGGATTTCGTAGCCACAACTTGCGCTATCCCCCCCATGATGTCAGTCGACTCTATATTCTCACAGGCTATTTTAAGACCCCCGTGAGATTGCTGTTGCTGATAATATTTTTGCCGGGCTTGAATATATGACTCACGGCCTGTGGTTATGAAGTCTTTACTGAAGCAATCGTATTCAGCCCCAAAACGTTGTTGATTAAAACATTCCAGATACCGTTTCACAACTTCATCGGGACCAAATCCCACAACTTTTTTCTCTGTTTGGCGGCGGGGTTTGGTTTCTTCACCACCCTCACCTTCTGCTTCTTCATCACCATCTTCCGTCTTGGCTGTAGAAGATTTGTTATTGCTTTTCTTGTAAGATTGCTCTAGATAAAAATCCAGCGGTTTGTCGCCAACAGTCATCTTTTGCAGTTTTTTAACCCGCTGAGCCTCTTCTTGCAGTTTTTCCTCGAGTTTTTCAAGAATTTCTCGCTCTTCCG
>CAZEZQ010000437.1:0-3644 GCA_964516245.1 uncultured bacterium
GTAAAGGGGTTGATATCATACACTGGAATCGGGGGTGGCGCGTCCATTGCGGCGTAGATTGCCCAGCCCAGGGCGTAGACCGAATCGTCGTGCAACTTGCCTGAAGGTGGATGCCCGAACGTTACCTTGCCATTGGGCTCGCGCCGGTATTCGAAGGAGCGCAGTTCGGCGAAGAAGCGTTCGTCCAATGAATCGGGCAATTCTAAAATCCCCATGCGCAAGAGACGGTGCATCTCGTGAAAGACCAGCTGCTGGTTGCCCATCGTAGGCGCCACCAACTCGGTTTCCACCCGCATGCGTTGGCAAAATTCAGCCAAAGCCTTGCCTTGATATTGTTCGATAGCTGCGCGGGGGAACAAATATTTGTCAAACAACTGCTTCACCAGCGTTTGAACTTCCATATCGCTCGCCTGTTCGAGAATAAACAGTTCTTGCAGCCGGTAACGTATTTCATCAGGCCCATCCGGCCAGTACTTGGCAAGCAGCGCAATGGCATTGCGGTCGTGGGTGTTATCAAAAGACAAAGCTAAATCGACACCAAGCACATACTGTGTGGGATGCGAAAGCGGTTCGCCATCGGTGCTGATAATGTTGGGCTCGATCAACCCGCTGAACAATCCAAAAGCGCCATCCACCCATTCGCCCAGCACTTCAGCGCGGTATTCCAACTCATTCTTGCCCGCCTTCAAACGTTCCAGTTCCTCTTTGGTAATTAATGGATTGGCGGTGCTGCCGCATTGAATCATGGTCACATCTGAATCAGGCACGTTGGCCTGCTCGGCATAGTAATACACCCACGAACCAATCGTGCTGGGAGAAGAAACAATAAACAGCTTGCCCGATTCGTGAGGCGTAGTGATCAAAGTATATTCAACCGCCTTGCGAATTTCATCCCCATTTTCCATAAAACAGGCTTCGTCCAAAACTACCGTTAATCCGCTATCCGACTGGTTGAACTTGGGGTGATACCCACGAATGGTCTCGGCGTTGGCAGGCAGAAAATTCAAGCGTGATCCGTTTTTGAAGATTACCTCTTGCTTGTTCATGTCTTTCACAAAATCAACAATGTTAGATTGTTTCAAAATCTCCAGCAATTCTTCGCCAAAGTTCGAACTCATGCGCTGGCCGGACGAAACCACCAACACCCGGTGTTTGGCATAACAAACCGCCTGATGAATCGCCTTCACCCGCGCCGCCAACGACTTTCCCGCGCCCCGCCCGGCAATCAGCAAAGTCACCCGGGTATCCGATTCACATAATTTTCGTTGATGCTCGAACAACTCAACCCCAAGAGCTTCACGGGCAAAACGCGCAACATTGCTTTTCCAATGGGGATGCTTGGCAAGCAGCCCGGGCTCCGATTTGGAGCCCGGTTCTTTCTGTTCGCTTTTTTCTTTTTGTTGTTTTTCACGTTGTTCCCGTGCTTTTATGCAAGCGTCAAGAGTTTGCTCCCGTTTGTTCATCAGGCGGATGAGGTGATTGTTGGTTCTAATTTTCGAGCCAATTTCTTTCTCAGAGGGAGCCTCTCCATCTTTTGGGTTGATAAAGTCTTGGAATTCATAAAATATTTTGTTGCTCAGTTCAAAATGTTCTTGGCTGCACTGTTCTTTGGACAGCAGATGCGCTGCCGGTTTTCGTTTGGTTTTTGTTTTACGGGCCATGATGGCTCCCCAATTTGTTTCGATTAAAAATTCTTCTCTACTTATTAGGGGAAAAGCCGCAAAAATAGTGAAATGAAAATTTTTTGTTTTGTCTGAACCAGGAAGGAGGGTAGGAAAGGAGTTTCTATCAAGCAGTCAATAGGAAAATTATGTTTTTTTAAATTTTTTTGAAAATATTTTGTACTCATAATCCACAAAATAATAACAGGAATTTCACATGTTATCCACAAGAAGCAACTAAAGAATTTCTCATATGGCGAAAATTGATTATTCTGTTGGTTGGATACATCGCCTGGTTGGCAAAGCGAAACGCTTCTGCGGCTTGGGGATTGCTGGTTAGTAAATCCAATCCTTCCTGTATTCGTTTTTGAATTTCTTCACATCTTTTGATAGACTCAGAGGCAGCACTTTTGTAATAGTTTTGGATTTCTGGATCATCTGTTTTTTGTTTTTCCTGTGCAATCCAATCGGCATATGCGCTGGAAAGCTTTCCCAATTTCTCTGAAAACTCTGCATCCCCCATTTCAGCCAGTTCTTTCATATCCAAAACCACGCCTTCAAGTGCCGGTTCTTCATTCGGTGTGGTATGCACTTGCTTAGGAACCTCATGAATGGGCATGACCTTGGTTTCAATCTGCATGGCCTGTTTTGAATCGTCTGGATCGGTTTCAGCATAAACGCTTACGCCATGGCCCACAGCAAATTCGACTTCATGGCGATAGAGCATGGCCATGGTTTCATTCTCTAACTTGGTTAGTGGATCAAGATGTTTTGAATGGATTGGGATCGGTTCTTTGCAAAAGATAGCTTTGCCATCCGATGATTTCACAATCAATTGTGGTTGAAAGATCCAAGCCGCATCGCGCAGTTGTTTGGGCTCGGTTTGTTGGTTTACCAAAAATAGTGTAACAATCCACAAGCCATCCTGGCTTTTGCGGGTTCGCCCGCGAACGATGACTTCTGGATTGTCGGGATAGGGTGACCAATTGGGGATTTGGCCTTCTTGTAATGGAATCGGTTCGGAAATACCTGCTACAGGCTTTCGTTTCCAGATTTTTTTCGGATTGAGATTCTCGGTGGTTAGGGTTTCGCTTTCCACCCGGTCATACTGACCCCAGCGGGCGATCACCACAATGGATTTTGCTTCACCATCCACCGTAAAGGTTAAACCGATAGATGAGGGCAAGATTTTGGTGTTGTGGATGGCATCTGGCTCAGGAGAGCCTTCTTCACCACCGGGAGGCCCTCCTTCGGCCAGTTCTTCTATTTCATCTTGCCCCATAGGCTGATTTAATGGGGCAAGCATACCCACCAAATAGCGGTCGCTGACTTGCTGTTCAACGATTTCTTCATATTCGCCTTGGGCGGGACCAAGCAGCTCGCGAATCACCATTTCTTGCAATTCTTCGCGAATTTCAAATTGACTGGATGTTTTGAGTGATTCGGGCATGATGTTCTCTTCCGATAAAGAATGGTAAATCCTTATCCATTGTCCTGATGCTGAGTAGCCAAGCGTGACGATTGTTCTTGCTTTTGCCGTTTTCGCTCACGCAAGTTTTGAGGTTGAGTCTGCCAGTATTCCATTTCTTGCTCTGGAGACATTTCTTGAATTTCTTGCAATACTTTTTCGGCACCTTTGTGCATCATGTCTACACAATCAAAAGTCTTCTTTTTCATAATGAATCACCTTAGACGGTGAGTAAATTTCTTATATGCACTATATGTTTGGAGGTTTTAATGGCTCTGGCGTAGCAATGCGACTCAAATAAGTACCTAATTTTGTAGCAAATTCTTCCTTATAGGGTGACTTCAAAGTACACACACGTGACTGCTTTAAGTCCTCCAACTTTTCAGTTGTAACAGAATACAATCGTGTAAAATCAACATATCCCTCCGGGACTCCGGTTTCTTCATTAGGAGGCACGTAGTAGATATATTTTTTATTTGTATCAACAATTTTTTCGATCAAGCTTTTGATCTTTC
>CAZEZQ010000437.1:3654-5381 GCA_964516245.1 uncultured bacterium
CTTTCCCCTAATCTGGCGTTCAGGAGTTTTTTTATTTGGATTCCAATCCCGAACAATTTCTCGAATTTTATTGGGCAGTAAAAACGGATTATCACGTTCCCTAGATAAATCGTAACCGATTTTTTGCTGCAAATACTCGGCAATAGAAATCCATTTGGATTCGTCTTCAATATGTTCAATTTCAATCGGCAACCTTTCTCGAGATAAATAGGCCGCGAGGGTGACAATTGGGACGATTGCCGCAAATAGCTTGGGGGCTCCGTCAACGCCACTAATATCACATGTCTGTGAGGCCACCATAAAATATTCGACAAAATCTCCCAATACAACCACGTATTCTAATGGTACACTATTTCGGCTTGTAAACGGCAATAAACGTTGTTCGGCAGGTAAGTTGTTAATTGTTTTGATTAATTCATCGTAATCAAAAATACGCCCTTGCTGGCTTGAAAAAGCGTGTGAACCATGCAAACCGGTTTCTGTCCGAAGTATGCGTACTTCGTTATCAGCAAGTGGGGCGACAAGTGGAAGTTTGTAAATATCGCCTTGAGCAAGATGTAATGTGACATTGGAGTATGGATTTGGTGGATGCACTTTTGATCAAAAAAATTCAAATAGATTTTTCAACCAATGATTAATCTTCAAGATTCATCATCATCATCATCATCCGCTTCCTCAGCCTCAAGCCAAAGGAGAAGGCCTGCATGAACATAGCCCAGTCCACTCTTGGATGTCATTGGAGTGCTACTTTGATGCGATGAGGATATTGAAACTGATTTCTCGCTTTGAGAAGTTTGAGAGTGTTCTATACCGATGATAGTCTCCTCAATATCATTCTTTTTTTTCGAGAAAAAAACGCTCATATTACTCCTTACCTTATTAACCGGACCATAATCTTTATTACTTTTTTCTATAGTTTCATTTTACCAGATTTTTGCTCACTCGTAATACCCCATACAATCTGTGCTTTCGTGTTTTTAGAGTTTTTAACCGTTCCATTCACAACCCATCGAATAAATTCATGCCCGGTCTATCCGTTCAGGGGTGGCCTTATCCAATCTGAAATACGCTTTCTCGGCTTGTGGAGTCAGCCTTATTTCATACACCTTTTTGGACCTCACGCCAGGAGCGGCCTTCACCGCGTTCGGCTTGAGCGCGGCCTTCTTCTACTTCCTGTCGCATGATGGGATCGTTTAAAATCTCCTGAGTTGCTTCCAATTCTTCACGTGATTTCAAATATTCGGCGTAATCAGCAATTTGATCAATTTTTTTAGGTGACATATTTTGGACCGCTGATTCTAGACGTTGATAAGCTGCTTGGTCTTTGCTCATGGGTCTATACCTCTTGCTATTCGTTTTTGTGTTGCTGCGAATTCTGAATTCGTCTTCGAATTGTATTCAAATCAGTCTCATTTTTTACATTTTTTACAGGTTTTACAGGATAGATCGCTGAATATTGAGTTTTGCCTTTTGTATCATATACATCCCAAGGTTCCAGATCGATCCATTCAACATTTCTTCTGTGAATATAATCTTCTCCTTCTACATCTATCTCATAATAGTCTCTAATGATCCTTCCGATTCCCATTGCTGTATCACCTTGAGTAACCACGACTATGTCACCGATTTTGATATCGTTCACAATACGAAAGAGTTTTACAATTATATTTTCGCCTCGTCAAAAAAATCTGTGGGTGAAATTCGGTTCCGGTAATTTCCCAAGTGTA
>CAZEZQ010000438.1:0-5380 GCA_964516245.1 uncultured bacterium
GGTCATAGACGCGCCTTGGTGGGCGTCCTCGCCTGCAACAACATACAGTGCAGATGGGAGCACCGCCTTGCTATATATTGTGTAGTCGTTTTCTAAATCGGACTTTTGCCGGATCTTCTTAAGTTAATGGCATTGCCCCTATCCCCCCTCAATAAAGGGGGGAATTCCAAGGTTCACATTTTGTGGGTAAAGATCAGGGCAGAGCCGGAGGCTTACCTAATTTAATTATTTATCTAAATTTGTCATCCTGCAAATCCTGACCATCCAGATTCTGACAAATTGTCTTCCTCAATTCCCGGTTCAGACAAAAAACAACCCAGATGTTTCACACCTGGGCTGTTTTACTTCATTCCATTTAACTATGTGGTCTACGACGCTGGTTCGGCCTGCCCACTGGGCGGCATCTTGGGGGGCTCCATCATTTTGTATTTGTAGGCCACTCCAGCAAGGAACAAGCCTTCGATCAGCAGGTAGGTAATCACATAGCCACCGCCGCCGGTTCCGAAACCGTAACTATGCAAACCGGTTGCCAGCACGAAGTTCACGCCGTACCAAGTCATCAAAATCAATTGAAAAGCAAGAATCGAGCAAACCGCGGTGCCGAAATCTTTCAACCAGCCGGTATAGCGCGAATGCAAAATCGCCAGATAACCGAGTAGAGATATAAGCGCCCAGGTTTCTTTCGGGTCCCAGCCCCAAAACCGGCCCCATGATTCCGCTGCCCAAACACCGCCGAGAATGGTGCCTGCGGCAAGCAGCACAACACCGACCTGAATGCTGCGATAAAGAAACAAACTCAACTCCTGCAAAATATCTTTGCGGTTGGGCTTAAAGAAGTACACAAACAAAATCACATGCGCCAAGCCCATCGCCAGCGCGAAGATGCTGTAACTGAGAGTAATCGTAAGCACATGAATAATCAGCCAATAATTGCTGCGCAACACTGGAACCAACGGTTCAATATTCGATTCGAATGGAAGAATATCGGCCAAGATCAACATACCCACACCCAGCACCGACGCGATGGTAATAAACCAACGCCGCCGGTAAATCATTTCCATAATCATGGCAAAGAGAATAATCCCCCAGCCGACCCAAACTACCGATTCATACATGTTCGAAACCGGCGCCCGTCCTGAGATCAGCGACCGCAGCAACATGCCGTAAGTGTGGAACAAAAATCCAAGAATCACAGCGCCAAACGCCACCCAATACAATTTTTGAAATCGGATGAAATACAGGCTAATCCCAAACAATATCGCGCCGATCAAATACAGGATCCACGAATTCAAAAACGGGCGGAAATCATAATAATGAATTTCCATTCCAATCTTGTCACCAGTAGGGTAATACCGTTGTGGATTCAAATTCGCAAGCAGGGCTTTGAGACGGGCGCTGGCCTGCGTAAATGCCGTAGGGTTCTGCGCTTTGTAAGCGGTTATCAATGCAGAAAATTCATTTTGAATCTCACTCTGGACTTCCGCACTATAACCCGTCGGTTGGTTCACCGGCAGCCAACCCGCTTCCTCTTCTTCAGCATCTGCAGGGGGCGCTCCTGGCCGTGGCACCAAAGTCAACGCCCGCGTGCTGATAATCGAATTAAATAAATTCAGTTTGTGAATCAACTCACCCACATGGTTTTCAAGCGGAGTGAGGTCTTGATTGGATTCGCTTTTTTGAATTACCTGGTCCGCTAAAGTCTGAAATTTCTCAATGTTTACCAGCGTCTCAAATGAAAATCGGTTCTTGTCTAGAGGCAGACCCAATTCTTCTTTCAGGGGTTGAAAACCAACTTTGATAGCTTCGGCATGAGTCCAGTCATGGTTGGTGATCATCGAAAACAGAAGATTAAGCGGCTCATAACCTTCATAGTTCCATTTGCCGGTGATGGTTTTCATCGATTCGCCCGCAAAGGTGCTTAGAGGTTTGTACCGGCCTTTGTTCAATATCGGCACTTGTTCCAACGTCTCAAAACTCAGGTTTTGAGGCGGCTCAATGGCGAATGGTGTATTTCCTAAGGTGAATAAGATGAGCAGCAAAGGGATTAAGCGTTTCACGGGGTACTCTCCTTTTTCATGTAAGATTCTTCTCGCAATTTATACTTCTTATAATTGATGCTTGAATACTGGGTAGTGAAAAACATCAACAGCATACCGCCGCACATCACAATCGATCCCAGATAGATCACCCAAGTGCCTGGCGCATAGGCCACACTGAATATCGAAATATCGGGCTGGCCGTTTTGTCCCTTGATATAACTCGATTGATACACGGTAAACTTGCCATGATACAGCGGGTGGTTCATATGTATCTTGGTCTTCATTTCGCCGCCTTCGATTTCAGGCGCGCGTACCAGCACATCGCTTTCAAAGCGCTGTGGCCGGGTGGTTCCTGGGTACACCGGCGCGCGAAAGTCGATCAGTTCCATCTCAAATCCCACTGGATAGCGCCGCTGGCCGAAATTCATCAGCACTCGTTCTCCACCGACCGCCGCATCTTTACGTCCGTTGTACTGTAAGTAACCGCTCTGTTCATCGCCGTTATATTCAATACGGTAGGCAATCGCCGGGTTGTTGTGTTGCCCTGGAGAGCCTTTGCCCGCGTCAAATATTTCCTGCTCTTGCTTGGCGTTTGGATAAAACTTGTTGAGTTTCAACTGCAAATTGTTCCAAGTGGTTGGGACCGATTCACCTTCCGAAAGGGTTCCCGTCTGCCACGCTCCACCGGTGTTGGTGGTTCGGTAATGAATGGTTCCATCCGGCGCAAGCAGCAAATCCATTTGATTCTTTTTGGGGGTGTTTTCCGATGATTCATGCATGGGATATTGAAATTCCACCTGAAACCCACTCGTGGTATTGTTTTGTCCATGCAAAGAACCAAACTCAGGAAACTTGGCAAATGACAAGTGCTCTTCCTGCCCAAAAGGCCCGCTAATTTCAAACCGAATCGTAGGGTTAATTGGGTTTTGTTCCAGGTTCACCAATTTATTATCCCGCACATAGGCCCGGGGTATGAATTCTTCAAACTTAACCGCATAGGTATCACCTTGATGCACAAAAGTATAAGGTTGATTGAGAATATCCTGCACATCCAACTGGTGCACCACAATTCCTTCTGCGTCTTTAATTACCAATTGCCCTTGCGGTCCACTGATCTCTTCCACGGCTTCATCCTGCGGTTTATTCAGCCAACCATTCAATTCTTCTTCGGAATGCACACGGTGAAATTTAATGGTCGCGATGGTCAGTTCCAATGTGCTTTGGCGGGGCGAATTCACAAACAACCATTCTTCCAGCTCATTGCGGTTGCTGCCAGGCCGGTGCAGGCCAATCTGCACAGCGGCATTGCCTTCAGGGCCGTTGTTATTGACCCGCATAAAGGTCTGAGGATTAAAGAGATAATCTGTAATATAGCATGTAATTCCCGTATCGCCGATTTCGTATTTCACTTCACTGCCATCAGGAATATCTTGATTCATAAACCAAGGAACAAATTGCTCACTGACATTCTGCCGGGGAACATGGACGGAGAATACATCTTCAGTTACCCGCATCACTTCGGTCGATTCACCCTCTTGCAGCATGATTTGGCCTTCGATCCCCATTTTGCGGGTAATCATAGAACCAAGCAAAATAATAATGATCCCCAAATGGGTGACCACAAAACCGGTATGGCGTTTTTTCCATGGCAGGCGGCTTAAAGCCGAGCAAGTGACGTTCAACCCCAAAATAAACAGAAACAAATCAAACCACATGGTGCCGTAAACCGCATTTTGCGCATACTCAGTGCTGTATTTTGATTCCAATACAGTAGCCACACTTAACAAAATACCAAAAACAACAATCAAGATAACGGCAAGTTTGATAGACGCGAGAAAATCGAAGATTATTTTAAGGAATTTGTTTACAACTTCGTTCATAGATGGTGCCGGCTTTTCTCTTTCTTTATATTCTTTTTTTATGTACGAGTAATTAGCTTACTATTAATCCTATGTTGGTAAAGTATAGTTCCTTCTTTCAAAGAACAAAAGTTTTATTGTATGATTGCAATTGGTTCGCTGTCCAAATTTTTATCCCGAGGAAAATAATGCCGTCACTATGGTCCTATTCAGACCCTGCCGACAAGGGTTTTGGATTGTTTAAGCGTCGAATTCTAAGTGTATTTTCTGATTTGGGATGGGAAACATTTTTAGCCGAAGAACCTTTGCTTAAAGCAGATTCCAAACCCAAAATTCGGGAACACCTCTTTGAACATAAGCCCGATTGGCTGCTTTTGATTAACCAAACCGCCTCACACTTCTACCATTATATAGAATTGCCCAGAAACCAGCATCCCTTGCCGCAGCAAAAACTTGTATGGTTTTTGGATGATCCTCATTTTTTTGTGAACCGGCCATTTGAACCCAATGAATTTGCTTTTAGCTTCGATGAAACGTATTTGGATTTTTTAGAAGAGATGACTCCAGGCGGGTATGGGTTTCTTCCCCTCGCAGCAGATGTCTCTCAGATGGGTAATTATGATGAACGATACGCATGTGATGTTTGCTTTGTAGGGGGATTGATTGACCAAACGGAACGCAGAAACCAGCTGAATCCTGAAATGCGCCAGTATGTCGACCGTTTGGTGGACCTCAAACTCCAACAGCGGAGCAAATCTTTTTTTGAATTGGCTCATGAAAATCCTATCCAACAGGGCAAACAAATTACAATCAATCCACAAGTAGGGCACTACTTATATTGGGAAGCCAATAACCGTTATCGCCTTCAAGTGGTGCAAGCGTTATCAGATTACAATCTCCGCATCTATGGCAACGAAGAATGGCTTCGTTTATTACAAGGTTCTAAATTGATTCACCGTTTTTTGGGTCCCTGCGACCCGGTCAAAGAACTCCCCAACATCTTTGCCACTGTACCCATTAACTTAAACATCCATAGTGTGCAATGCCAAGGCAGCCTCAACCAACGCGATTTTAATGCCCCTGTTTCAGGGGGGTTTTTACTCTCCGATTGGGTCCCCGCCGCTGGAAAATATTTTGTCCCTGGAGAAGAGGCGGTGTTTTGGTCTAGCATCGACGAACTAAGGTCCAAAATCGATTATTATCTCGAACATCCCAGTGAGCGGCTGCGCATTATCGAGAATGGCCGGAAACGTGTGCTGCAAGAACACACCTATCCAATCCGGGTAGAACAACTAGTGCGAACCTTGCAATCCAGTGGTGTCATGCAAGACCGGTAATGGATGAAATTTTGTCTGATGGTCCGGCAAAAAAGTCTTTTTGGAGCGCAGGTCACAGACGCGCCTTGGTGGGCGTCCTCGCCTGCATGATATGCTGTTGCAGAGTGGATGCCCGCACCACAACATGGTTAACCGCTCAAAGTTT
>CAZEZQ010000439.1:0-5375 GCA_964516245.1 uncultured bacterium
GAAGCACTTTAGTTTCTTGTTGATATAGCCCGCCGGGGCGGGTGGGGTGCTCTTATGAAACATTCACGTAAGTTCTGAAATTTGAATTGGTTATGCAGGCTATTTACGTAAATCAGAAGTCGTTCAATCAAACCGGCTCGGCGGGAGCCTCGCCCTCCTAACAGCAAAATCCCTTAAGTTAATGACATTGATTAAGTCTCCCCCAAGATGGGGAGATTTAGAGGGGGTTGCAATTAAGTCTCCCCCAAGATGGGGGAGATGTAGAGGGGGTTGATAATGAGATCCCCCACAAATATTGCTTTCACTTACAATGCGGCTTCACCCTCTTCACCCGTGCGAATGCGATACACTTCATCCAAAGTGGATACAAATATTTTTCCGTCACCGATGTTGCCAGTACGCGCGGTGCTCATTAAGGTCTGCACCACTTGGCCAGCCATATCATCACTTACCGTGAGTTCGATTTTCACTTTGGGCAAAAGGTCAACCACATACTCACTGCCGCGAAACAATTCTTTATGCCCCTTTTGCCGGCCAAATCCCCGCACTTCCGATATCGTCATACCCACGATGCCCAAATCGTTCAACGCATCTTTCACTTCATCCAACTTAAAGGGTTTGATCACCGCTTCGATTTTTTTCATGTTGATGTTCCTTCTCGTTTGCGCTTAATTTTTCGGCGGTATGTAAAGAATCGTCAAGTTCTCCGGCAAATCCGGTTTCCGCAGCATTACTTCTGAGGTGGGTGAACGCCGAACCGGGCTCTTGCCTTCCAAAAACGTATCCACTTCTTCTATTGGAAACGCGCATTTATCTGTCTTGAAATGCATGGGAACAGCGATTTTCGGAGACAATTGATTCATCACAGTCGTGGCCTCTTCCGCTCCAATGGTAAACGTCCCTCCTATAGGCAAAAGCAATACATCCACACGGCCGATTTCTTTCACCTTCTCCTCACTTAGCACATGGCCCAAATCGCCAAGATGGCATACACGAATCTCATCCAGTTCAAAACAAAACACTTTATTTGGCCCACGCTCTTTGCCTTCAACATTGTCATGATAAGTATCGACAGCATCAAAAAATACGCCACGTGCCTGCGCATCTCCTTTGATTTGCAGAGGCTGATTGGGCAATCCCTGAATATAAGCGTGATCTTCATGATCGTGCGTTAATATACATATATCGGGCTGCTCAGTAATAGGCGCATAACTAATAGCTCCCCCGAATCCACCAGATTTATAAGGATCGATCAAGAGGGAAGTGCCTTCTTCGTTTCGAAGAAAAAAACAAGAATGTCCAAGATATTTGATTAACATAAATTATCGTAACCACCATTATGATTCGGAAAATTTGTACAATCCTAGAACAATAGTATAAATAAGCAATAGCAAAATTATAACTCCCTCTGAATCACATAGCAATGAACCCGCAATTGTAATTCGTTTTCATTCCAAAGCCAATTTGCACATTTACAGGATTTCTGTTCTTTTCGGCATTTTGCTTCAAACCGGTCACATGGTTTACAAAAACACAGGGCATGAGTTCTCCCATGCCCCATGTTGTATATTTTTCGAAATCGGTTTAAGAAGATCCGGCAAAAAGTCCGATCTAGAAAACGACTACACAATATATTAACGCGGCTATCCAACCTGCACTGTATGTTGTTGCAGGCGAGGACGCCTGCGCTCCAAAAAAGACTTTTTGTCGAATCGTCGTTTAAAGATATTCGTCAATATCTTGAATGCTCTTCTTGTAAATCTCAGCCGAATTGAGCAAAGACTGCTCTTCACCCGAATCCAACTTGACCTCGACCACTTCGGTAACGCCGTTAGCTCCCAACTTACACGGCACACCTACATACAAGTCAGAGATCCCGTATTGGCCGGTGAGATAACACGAACATGGCAAAATCATATTGGCGTCATTCACAATCGATTCCACCATTTTGACGGTAGACGCCGCCGGGGCATAATAGGCGCTGCCCGAACCCAGCAGCTTCACAATTTCACCCCCGCCGGTACGGGTGCGGTCGTTAATCGCCTTAATGCGGTTGGGTGGAATGAGTTCGGTAATCGGGATACCGCCCACCGTACTAAACCGGGGCAGCGGCACCATCGAATCGCCGTGTCCGCCCATTACCATCGCCCGCACTTCTTTCACCGAGCAGCCCAGTTCCATTGCGATAAAGGTGGCGTACCGGCTCGAATCGAGTATCCCGGCCTGGCCCACCACCCGGTTGCTGGGGAAGCCGGATTTTTTGTAGGACAAATACACCATCACGTCGATGGGATTGGTGACCATAATGATGATGCAATCGGGCGAATTCTTAACCACGTTGTCTGTAATCCCGCTGATGATTTCCGCATTTTTCTTGAGCAAATCCAAGCGGTCCATGCCCGGTTTGCGCGCCAGCCCGGCAGTGACCACCACAATATCCGATCCGGCGGTATCGGCATAATCATTGGTCCCCACAACATTCCCGCTGCACCCCTGCACGGCGCAGGTTTGCAGAATATCCAACGCCTTCCCTTGTGGAACACCTTCCAAAATATCGATCAACACCACGTCACCTAATTCTTGTTGGGCCAGATACAGCGCACATGACGCGCCCACGTTTCCTGCGCCTACCACGGTGATTTTCTTTTGCATGATTCTCTCCTCACTTCTCCATACTCGATGTATTTGCACAACACTAGTACTCTGTCAGGAATACTTTGATGGATATTGCTTGTTGTATACCCCCCCCTTATTAGTAGTGCCCCCTCTTATCAAGGGGGTTAGGGGGGATCCCGATCCATCAATCCATGCTTGACAGACCACTAGTTTCGAACTCATGGTAGGCCCGCAACGCATTTTACGGAAGATGTCAACAAGAGTGTAAGAATTTTTCTGAAGACTTTCTTCAACGGGAGGGCAAGGCTCCCACCCCTCTCACAGCTAACTGAAATGGGGAGGGCGAGGCTCCCGCCGAGCCGGATCGATTGTTTCACCTCGCAGGATGAGTCACGCCGTTTGACCCATCTAAAAAATAGCACAAACACCATGAGTTGCATCTTTGCTGCATCACCCTAGTAGTTTATGACATTTGAATTTGTGGGTTATAAAAGGAAATAAAAGACCAAATGGTCCCAAAGGACAATAATAATTTCAGGGGATGTTGCGAGAAAAACATACCGGCTAGAAGCCGATGCTACCCTTTGACAAAATCAAATGTCATGGTGTACGAGCCGTTCTAACGAAATTTCTCCTCTGGATCGGCACTCTCCCCGCCACCCTGGCCACATGGATCGAAGCCCTCACCAACAGCATGCTTTCGGGGATGTTTTGAGATTGGTTCAACGTAAAAAACACTTTGCGATATCTTATCTTGATGCGGGTGACTACCATTACACTCACATTTGCCCTTTACCTATCCAACGGTAAGCAAACCATGACTATAGCAGTCAAGATGCCTGCATCACAAAATGGCTTAAGGATTGTGAAACTTTGTCATACCCTTTGCATTCATGCATATACTTTCTTCTTTTTGACTGTATCCCCTGCCTTGGAAAGGTTGGAGGAATGGGAGGATAACATGAGTGAGGGCAATGAAGGTTTGAAATATCCTGCGCATTGTTATCCACCACAATTTCCCTGTTAATCATATTTGATTACAATGTATAATCAAATAAAATGGGATGAAACGCTGAGATTGAAATTATGAAAACCAAGTCCTTTCAAGAGAGAAAAGAATCTGACAAGAATCTGAATCTGGAATCTTACATACTCCCAGAAACAGAAGTTCAATTTAAACTAAACCAGTTAGTTGGCCAAAACAATGGCCCCTCCATCTCCTTGAATGAGTTAAGGGAAACCTTAAAAAATGAATTGGGGGATAAAAGTCTCACTGGTGAATTGCGAAGGCTTCGTGATGAGGAATGATGGCCAATGCCTTTGTTCTATTTTGATACTTCAGCATTGCTCAAGCGATACAAACCAGAAGAAGGCACAGAAATTATCGATGATATTTTTTCATTCCTAGATTCCAGCAAATCCCGAATGATTACAAGTTTATTCACCATCGTCGAGGTAACATCCGCAAGTGAACGTTTGGTCAAAACCGGAGATTTGTCAGAACCTTCATTTTATAAAATACTTGAAGCATTCGTCGATGATGCAGGTAAATACATTGATTTTCTTTCGATGGATAATGACATGGTTCTATCTGCAGCAGAAGCGGTGCGAGGATATTCACTTCGTCCGGGTGATGCCATTCAATACACAAGCCTGAATCGAATCAAAAAGTTAACCAATGTTCATGAAACAGAGGTTGTTTTTGTTGTCGCAGATATTTTTCTATGCCAAACAGCATCCTCACAACGCATAAAAGTATTAAATCCCACAACCATTTCTAAAAATGAGTTATTAAAATATATTGAATCATAATCCAATTGTTTATTTCATTTTTTTTGATTCTCATTGTTTTGTTTAATTCTAAACAATTATTCATCAGCTGCGCATCGACGGGAGGACGAAATCGCCGCGGCGAATGAGCCGGCTCTTCCCACGATTTCCAATTCACCAGCCAAGGCTAGTTAGGAACCTCACCCTCCCAATGGCATACCATCAGCACCCTCAAACCATTCTCCATGTCATCCTCTTTTATCAGTGCAATCAGTGGTTCAAAATACCTTTGCCATCATCCTGGCCATCCAAAAAAATCCAGGCACTCCTGGTTCAAAAATTTTTAATCCCCCAATTTTGCGGCAATTCTCCTACTAGTAGAGGCCGATTATCGATAATGGATCGAAACCCTCAACAACAGCATGGTTTCGGGGATGTTTTAGGCACACCTGTCCTGTTTGGGATTTCTGTTCTTCGATAGATGCACCTATCCCCTGGCTTCATTGGGAAGTGTTGGTTTATTGAATTCTAAAGGACGACAAGGACATAAAGGACATCTTCTATAGTATAAATTAATTTATCCCTGCCATTTTTTTTCTACAATTTTTAATATGTAAACATTTTGAAATTTCCTTTCTTTTTTCCGCCCAGGTTTGAATTCGTCATAGCGGATTGAGCTAATTTCATTCTGCCCTGCTGGATGAACGGCAAATGGTACGATGCCTATTCATTGCTCATCCTTTAAGGATCAGCGAGGGTGTTTGTTGGTGGGTTGAAATCCCACCCTACGATTTTGGAGTGAAGGAGACAACTCCACAGACTTCTTGATGGGCTACACGAATTTTGAACAACAAATTCGCTTTTAGCCCATCCTACAAAACTGAAAACGGATTTAATTTACACTCAATTAATATACATTATTGGGGATGAAGAAAATATAGAAAAACTATGGCTAATCTATTGAAGAATATCTTACAATCCAAACAGTT
>CAZEZQ010000440.1:0-5374 GCA_964516245.1 uncultured bacterium
GAAATTTTACCTGAGGTCGAAAAAGACTACAAAATCACTGATGACCCGGACATGCGTGCCATCTGCGGCATCAGCAGCGGCGGCATTTGCGCCTTTACCGCAGCCTGGGAACGTCCCGATGCATTTCGCAAAGTGCTCAGCCATGTCGGAAGTTTCGTAAACATTCGCGGCGGGCATAATTATCCAGCCATCATTCGCAAACATGATGAAGAGTTACCCCTACGCATCTTCATGCAAGACGGCAGTAATGATTTGGACAACCGGCACGGCAACTGGCCCCTGGGCAACAAACAAATGTACGCCGCTTTGAAGTACCGTGATTACGATGTGAAGTTTGTATATGGTGAAGGGGCCCACAACGGCAATCACGGCGGGGCGATTTTGCCGGATTCGTTGCGATGGCTGTGGAGTGAGAACGAGTAATCTAACTACAACACAACCCAGCTATTCTGTTTCCCACTTTCAAAGAACGCCTCAATTACTTTCATATTGGCGACAGAATCTTCAATCGGAGTTGGAACTTCAGTGCCATTCAATATGGCCTGGGCAAACAAGTCTCCTTGAATGGTGTATTGATCGCAGGTGTCCAGCGAAATTTCTTTAACATCATCGGTGGTATGATGCCATATTTTGCAGGGGCGATCGGGTGGCGCGTTGAAGGGGATCTCGATTTCCACCCGGCCATCGGCTCCCAAAATGTTCACCCGTTGATGATAAAACAATTGGGTTGAACAGATAAAGGATGAAACCCCTTGCTCAAATTCCATAATTCCGGCCGCCAGCCGGTCAATTTTGAAATTTGGATCAAAATCGATATGCCCGCATACCCGTTTCGGCTCTGTATCGAAAAGAAATCGTGATAACGAAATGTTGTAGCAGCCAATATCCATCAATCCACCCCCGCCGATATCCGCCATGTTGCGCACATTGTTGGGATCGACATTGTAATACGAGAAAAACGATTGGATGGCTTTCAAGGTTCCAATGCCACCGCCGGTGGCGAGTTCTTTTGCTTTGATCCACTGCGGGTGATGGCGGTACATAAAGGCCTCCATCACTTTCAACTTTGAATTGGCGCGGGCGGCATCAACCAATTGCTGGCCTTCGTTCGATGTGAGCGCGATAGGTTTTTCGCAGAGAACGTGCTTGCCGGCTTCAATCGCTTTTAACGACCAGGGCACGTGCAAATGGTTGGGCAATGGATTGTAGATGGCATCGATTTCAGGATCATTTAGCAGTTCTTCATACGTGCCGTAGGCTTTGGGTATGTTCAAACTTGCAGCCGCCTCTTTCGCTTTTGACAGCTCGCGGGAAGCAATCGCGGTTACTTCGGTATACTGCCCGCGCTGCATGGCGGGAATCACTTTGTTGACAGCAATTTTAGCGGTGCTGATGATGCCCCATCGAATTTTCTGCATATTTCTTTCCTTATCAATCATGAAGTATTGTGGTATATAGAAGTTACGTTATTTCGCAAATACGGCTCGGCGGGAGCCTCGCCCTCCCAATACGCACATCTAATTAAATCACTATAATTATTTATTGAATGGTTTCTACTATGGCGGTTGTTATTTGTTCAAGCAAGCCCGCACAAGAAGAAACCAGCCATTTCATTTTTTTAAGATAGAATTATGATTGTTATTATCAACTTTATAGCAACATTTCAATTGAAAGATATAACAGATTGCTGGGGAGAATGTTTGTGAAATACGCGAATGGTGTTCGATTGTTGATTCGTTTTTCAGTGCCGGTTTGGATTTGGGGAATTCTTGCCACAATTTTGTGGCTTCCTTCCGCACTTGCTGAAGAAAATTCTTTACAGCTAAAACAATTTTTGCAGCAAGCGGCGCTTCAATTGGATAAACCCAAATTGGATCCCTCTTCATTAGCACCGTTAGAGCAAACGCTGGAAGAATTGCTCAACACCATCCAAAAAAGAAAACGTCAGACCACTCCATCCGTTCAACATTTTCTCAATAAAGTCAAACCGATACTGCAACAAAAATGCTTCACCTGCCATAGCCCAAAACTTTCCATGGCAGAGTTGGATTTAACCACTCAAGAAAATCTTCTCCAAGGAGGCAGCCGTGGTCCTGCGATTATTCCAGGCCAACCGGAAGAGAGTTTGCTGGTTCAGTTGATCACCCATCAGCGTGAGCCAAAAATGCCGAAAGGCGAGGATCAATTATCGGAGACTGACATTGAAGCCATCAAAACATGGATTCAGCAAGGCGCGCTATATGATGTGATTGCAACAAAAAAAGAGTCAGAAAAGAACCAATCAGAACCATCAAAAAAACAGTATGAAGTAGAAGTCAGTACCGGCATCGAACGGCCTGAACTGAAAGAAGCCCATCTCAATTTTTGGTCGTTTCAACCGCTGGAACGATATGATGTACCAGATGCAATACAAAGCGATTGGGCGCAAACCCCTATTGACGCATTTGTATTAAACCGGATGGAAGCCAACGGTGTGCAGCCCGCCCCTAAAGCCGACAAAACCACACTGATTCGCCGGCTGTATTTCGATTTGATTGGCTTGCCCCCTTCCCCGGAACAAGTCGATGCGTTCTTGCAGGATGATTCACCCGACGCTTATAAAACATTGGTAAACGATCTCTTATCCAGCAAGCATTTCGGCGAACGCTGGAGCCGCCATTGGCTGGATGTAGCCCGATATGCCGATAGTGGTGGATATGAATTCGATGTCGTCCGTCCAAATGCCTTTCCCTATCGCGATTTTGTCATTAAAGCGTTCAATCAGGATTTGCCCTTTCATCAATTTTTGAAATGGCAACTGGCTGGTGATGAATATGAACCCAACAATCCAATGGCATTAGCCGCAACCGGTTTTTGTACCAGTGGCCCCACCATCTCCAATCAAGAAGCAGAGATCAACCGCTATGATGAACTGGATGACATGGTTTCGACCACCAGCCAGGCCATGCTGGGGCTCACCGTGGCCTGCGCGCGCTGCCACGACCACAAATTCGATCCCATTTCACAATACGACTATTACAGATTGACGGCTTTCTTTACTTCATCGAAACGAACAGTACGTGAATTGGCGCCGAAAGAAGCAATCGAAGAACATGATGAACTGGCAAACGAACATAAAGAAAAACTGAAACAAGCGCAAGCCAAGCTGCGCACGTTTGAAGAAAAGCATTTGCAACCCATTCGAATGGCGAAGATTGATGCCTTGCCGATTACGGTTGAAGAAAAAGTATTGCTGAAATTGCCGCGCTACAAAGATGTGAAAGAACAACAAAAGTTATTGAAGCAATTCGAAAAAGAACTCGAAATTTCTCAAGAAGAAATTGAAGCGTCTTTGAGTGACTACGATCTAGAAACTTATCGCTACTTAAAGAAGCAAGTTACGTTTTTGCAAGATAATCCACCAAAGCCTCTACCCAAGGGCTTAACATTAACCGACAAAGATGTAGACCCCGTATTGAGCTACTTCTTGGGACGGGGCGACCCCGCCAACAAAATAGCCTTGGTCGAGCCTGGGTTCTTGTCAGTGTTAACACCACCTGAATTGGATGAAAACCCACCCAGGTTTGTTGATAAACCGAAAACCGCAAAAACCACATTCCGTCGAACAGCACTTGCTGAATGGATCACCGATGCCGAACAAGGCGCAGGGGCTCTCTCTGCACGGGTCTACACCAACCGTATTTGGATGCATTTGATGGGAAAAGGCTTGGTGGCCACTCCCAACGATTTTGGTTTCCAAGGTGAACGCCCCACACATCCGAAATTGCTGGATTGGCTGGCGACCGAACTGCTGCAAAATAACGGCAGCACCAAACATTTGATCCGATTGATCGTAACCAGCTCGGTTTATCAACAAAGCGCCAATCCAAATGAAAGCGCATTGGTTTTGGACCCTGAAAATAAGTTGTGGACGCGCCGTCCGTTAAAACGATTGGAAGCGGAAGTGCAGCGCGATGCTATTCTGGCGATTAGTGGAAGTTTAAACCCCAAAATGTATGGGCCCGGAGTAAAACCCTATATGCATCCGGATGCCATCGCTACCGGCTCAACTGACAAATGGCCGCAGGGTGTGGTTGACGGCCCCGAAACCTGGCGGCGTAGCGTTTATATGTTTATTCGGCGCTCGGTACTGCACCCATTGATGTCGCTTTTTGACGCCCCTGATGCGACATCCAGCTGCGCCCGGCGGGTGGAAACCATCGTTCCCACTCAGGCATTGACCTTTCTCAACGACAAATTTATGCGAGAACAATCAGCGCTCTTCGCCCAACGGATATTGGATGAATGCGGCAGTGAGGATCTTGAAACATGCATTGAACGGGTGTTTCGTTTGGCGCTCTCACGCAAACCGGTACCGGAAGAAATTGATCTTGCCAAAGAATTTATTCAAGAACAACAATCGCTTTATCAATCTCAACAAGAATCAGGTTCAAACGATAAATCGGAAAGTACGAATGACGAAACGAAATCTTCGATGAAACTGGCGTTAACCGATTTTTGCCAGTCGGTTACCAATCTTAATGAGTTTGTATACATTCAATAATTCAAAGTGGGAGTATTTGTGCCGTGTCAAATCAAACAACGAAAAGTAAAGAAACGAAACCTCATATCGATTGTTCGATCGCCAACCGGCGGGAGTTTTTGCAGCGTGCCGGTGGTGGTTTTGGGCTTTTGGGATTGCTCAATCTACTGAGCCAAGATGCCGTATTGGCGAATGGCCCGGGCAAAACTACACTCAACCCGATGGCGCCAAAACCAACGCATTTCGCTCCCAAAGCCAAATCGGTGATTTGGTTGTTCATGTACGGCGGCCCCAGTGGCTTCGATTTGTTTGATTACAAACCCGAATTGCAAAAAAATCACGGCAAACACATCGAATACAAGATGGAGACCTTTAACGGCAATCCCGGCCCGTTGATGAAATCGCCTTATGAATTCAAACAGTATGGTGAATGCGGAGCATGGGTATCAGAAAAGTTCCCTACCCTTGCACAACACGTCGATGACATCGCCTTCATCAAATCGGTCTATTGCCGCAGCAACAATCACGCCCCTGCCTTGTTTGAGCTGAATTCCGGCATGATTCGGGTCGGTTTTCCCAGCGTTGGTTCGTGGCTGACTTATGGCTTGGGTACAGAAAATCAAAATTTGCCAGGATACATCGTGATGTACGACCATCGCGGCGGCCCCATCGGCGGACCGCAAAACTGGGGAGCGGGTTTCTTACCCGGTATGCACCAAGGCACCCCGGTGAGAACATCCAAAAGCCCTATATTGAATTTGGAACGCCCTGAAACCATGACCCGAGAAATGCAGCGCTCTCAGTTGGATTACATCAAACGCATGAACGAAATGCACAAAGAGCAATACTCCC
>CAZEZQ010000441.1:0-5367 GCA_964516245.1 uncultured bacterium
GTTAATTTTCATGTTTAATTATAGCATAAAACTGTGTTTTGCGCAGCAATTTTTTTATGATTTTTACTGGTTTCTTAACTAAACGGCATTGAGTCCTACCCGGCACCCATGTGGGAATATTCACAGTTTGAGGAGGAACATAATGTTCTTTGAATTTTGAAGAAGGACTAATTATAATTAGAAAATCAGGATTTTGTTCGATTGGTAAAAAAGTATAACCTAATTTCTCGAAATTATTTCTTAGATCATAGACAAATTGTTTTTCTTCAATCTCACTATATTCAATATCGTTGTAAATTAAAGAAGGAAGAAAAACAAAAAATGTCTCATATTTGCTAAAATCAATATCTGGATCTTTAACAACTTTAACCAAAGGTTCTTTTTCCAAAGAAATACTCGAAAGATCGTTGCCGATCTGTGTCGTAACACATGAAGAAACGAAAAATAGAATAGTAAAAAATGAAATATAGAAGAAAATTGTGCTCATTTTCCCCTCTCCTTTTATAACCTTGTAAAACTAGAGTTCTAAATGAAACTAAAATTTTTTCGTTTTTAATATCATGATTTTCTCATACAAAAATGTATTAAGTCAACCATTTTTCTTGAAATAGCTTGTTTTTATGTTTCTTTTTTTGCTCTTAAAAGCATTATTATTACGATCACTATAATTCGCGCGAGAGCCAAGGGTAGAATGTCGTTTATACTACCCTTGATAGATTTTACTATGATTCCAGTAGGATCAAATATCCCCATCCTCCCACCAACAACCCACTCACAAGTTTGTATCGATGGTTTCCATGTCTCATTGTCAAGCCCAATTTTTTAAGAAAAACGGTTTCACGGAACAGCCTCTTTTTTGTCTGAATCTGGACACCCAGGATGAGCAGGATACTCAGGATAATAGCAACAATACGAATCTCTGATTTTATTCATATTAAGATACTATACGATTAAACATCGAAACCAGCCATTCAAGTCTTTTCTCAGAAGTCGTTATCCTGATCATTTTGGAAATCCTGAGCATCCTGATTCTGACAATTCATCCCCCCGCCCATTCCACCACCAATTCTGGGTTCCAACCACTCTGCGCCGTTTTTGTGTAATTTTTGTTTTCGTGCTTCAAGCACTTCCAAACACCATTATCCGTGACATCCTACCTTGGTCCGAACTTTCCGTGGTTCAAAAACCGTACTTTGTTTTCCTGTTCCTCCTATATTCCTGCCGGCCTGTCCACCGCAATTTAATCCGGTTTAGATGTTTTGAACAAATTGTCGCGGCTGCTCTCAACCTCACATCAATACAACTTCTTGCGGTTGATCCCCTTTTTGCATGGGGGAAATTTGCATGGTGACTTTGTAATCCAGTTTGTTTAAAAATTCGATTAACCGCTCTTGTGAAAAGCGAGTAAATTCTGCGTTCATCAATTTTGAGGCTTCGGATTTATCAATACCAAGTAATTCGGCCACGTCTTTTTGTTTCTTAATGTTGCGCTTTTCTAGAATTTGAAAAATTTGGACTGCCAACATAGCGCGGGTATGTTTTTCTTCCGCATTGGGCAATCCCAGGTCGGCGAAAATATTTCCGCTGCCGGTTTCGTATTCAATGCCGCTTTGGGTGAGTTTCTTTGTCGCCATGCTTCTTTTCCTTCTCAATTTGCAACGCTATTTTATAGCGCGCTTTGATTAAATTCACATCTTTTTACGGTGTAGCAATACCTTTTCTGGATTTTTTCTGAAAACAGTGAAGAACGTAGAGAGCCTCACCAATCTGAACAGCATAAACAGCCCTGTATGCATTATCGTCAAATTGGATTCGAATTTCAAAAACACCGCTTCCAACACCTTTGAATGGTTTTCCATGAGGCGGCTTTAAACCACTTTGAGCCAGATAAAGTTCGCCGCCGATGGCTTCCTGCACCTTTTTTGGCATGGATTTCAGCTGCTTCAAGCTATCGCCTACCCATTCAACAGGGCGTAACTTTTTATTCATGATCGTTCTTGCATTAAGAATAATTTGTGTTGACAATTTTATCAACTTCCTGTTTTGATTATCGTAAATAATCTTCTCAGAATGCTGTGTGGCGCGGGCGATGGAAATCCTGTCCGCCGCGGTGGAATCCTGATTCTGACTATTCGTCACTCCGCCCGCGCTACGATGCCCGTTCTAGAGCTTCATCAGATAGTGGAGTGATCCGTTTGTTGATCGGCTCTCCAATTTCAGACGTAGTGACCTTCAACTCGTAGCGCTGTTGTAAATTAAGCCAGAGTTCTGGTCCGGTCTTAAAAAAACGGCCGAGCCGTAGCGCCATGTCTGTTGTGATATGCCGCGTATTATTGACAATGGCGTTAACTCTCGCCGCCGGAATATCCAATTCGCGCGCAAGTTTGTTCTGACTCAAACCGAGCGGCTCCATAAACTCAGTCAACAGAATACTGCCCGGGGTTACTGGTTTCAACTTTTTCGCCATCTTTATCCTTCCTCAGTGATAATCGCGCAGGTGCCAAAAGTAGAATGTCGTTTATTCTACCCTTGATACCACCTTGAAAATATCGTGGACTTTCGACGTTTTCACATATCAATCTTCAATCAACGAATCCATGCAATCCATTTTTCATCTGTGTAATTCGTGGTTCAAAACCGCTCGAGACTCCCTAATCTTGTAGTTGCTCCAATAAAATGAAATTACTTGTTGTACATTGAAGGCAATTGTCGGTATAATGGAATCAACGAAAAGCAGGAAAGGTTGGCGGCTATGAAATATCCTCTCTACGCTAGCTATGAAGAAACGGAAGATGAAGTAATCGCCTATTGTGATGAGGTGAATGCAGTCGCTTCCGGCAAAAGCAGGAAAGAAGCCAAAAAGAATCTGTTGCAATCAATCGAAGTCATGCTGGATGAATATGGGGAGAATGTGAAAAGCCAACTGAAAGAAAAAGTGATAACCATACTTGAAGTCGCATGAACCAATCCTCCCTTCCCGACCTCACGTATAAGGATTTACTCAAGCTTTTGCGTTATTTTAGCTTGGAACTCAAGGAAAAAGGTCCAGTGATTGTAGGCAAAAACCGGCTCGGACAGCCATTCACCGTTCATCAACATCCAAGCCAAAAATGCCACAACGCGAAACTTTCAAGAATACTAAAATCCATAGCGGTGTCACGAGACGAATTTTGGAATTGGTATCATAATATTTGTTAAGTACGAATTATCTGCGAAGGTGCGGGAGTGCGCGGGTGCCAAGGGTAGAATGTCGTTTATTCTACCCTTGAAAACCACCTTAAAAATATTGTGGACTTTCGCCGTTTTCACACATCAATCCTCAAACAACGAATCCGTGCAATCCATTTTTCATCCGTGTAATCAGTGGTTCAAAACCCGCCACTACATCTTGCGCCACAACTCCCAACACCACCACAATTAAAACCGCCAAAGTTTTTTTTATTAACAAGTAATCACCACAATATATTGTGGTGATTCAGGGATACACAACACAAGAAAGACCGCCAAACACAGTTTTTAAAATGGAGAACAAAAACAGGAAAATTAATGAATTCTAACAAAAACAGAGCAAAAAAACACAATATATTGTGTCTATCTTCCACCACATCAACAAGTAAGACCGCCAAAACCAGCCCCACCACCCTTGGCGGCCTGTTTATTTAGGAATAAACATTAGATAAGCATGCAAGTTCTTCATAGTATTATTATGACATCGATTGAATCGAATGGATAAAATCAAACTGCCACTTAAGTAACTGCTTGGCGCCCCCAAAGTTCACCGGCGCCGCTTGCCGTCGTCTGGTGCAGCGCCTTGTTGGGCATTCTTTTTCAGCACCGCATACATGTTGTCAGCGGTTGGAAATTTGTCTAGAAGAGTCTGGCGTACCACAACAAATCCAGTCGCCTTGGCTAGAATTTCCAATGTTCTGGGTGTGAAGTAATTCACATGATCGGGATACCGAAATCCGCACCATCTATTGCCTCTTATCACTCGGTTCCAACACGCGAAATTTGGAACCTTGATAATGATCGATCCTTTGGGAGACAGAATCGCGCGCAGCGCACTCATAAGCCGAAAAGGATCTTTCTCATGCTCCAAGAACGAGTTCATAATGACAATATGTATGCTATTTTCCTCCAATCCTGCTATAGCTTGAATGGCGCTAGCATGAATCACCACGCCTCCGATGCCATCCATCTTATTCTTGGTCTGCGACGAAAGCTCCTTGGAGACTTCTATACCTATTGGCACAATCATAAATCCGCGTTCTGCGCATGCTTTATGAATATCAAATAATAATACACCACTTCCACAGCCAATATCTACTATGTTAAATTTGTCCGCGAAGCCGACTTGAGCCATCTCATTGATGACAAGTGAAAACATCGTATTTTTATTTTGAAACAGCTTCCGCTTTATACACTTAGAAAAATCTGAGAGATTTGAGATTATGGGTTCTTCTGCGCGCCGCCGGCTGCGCTCTATGAAAGATGTTTTCTCCCACGCCAATTCAGATTCCAATTGAGAGTAGTCAGGTGGGTTAGGCAAGAACACAAAGCCTGTCTCCTTACATCGCACTAAATTCCATGAGCCGCGACCGTATTTTGTCTTTTCCATCTTTGTTCTGCGATTCGTTATTGGTGACAAACCGTCCATAAGATCTTAGTTTTGAATTTGAGATTGCTCTGATGCCTGACGCTCCGGTTCAGCGGCGGCTGAGCATTTCTTTCTCATTGTTAATTCACTTTCCTGAGAATTCAGTCAGATCTTGCTCGTATACTAGTTTATCAGCGTTAGTAAACAATACAAGGCGAATATGATCAACGGTCGAAAGGTTGGGCAGTATTTCCCTGAACACATTCAATTTTCACGCCATGTAATTCTCGCGTTGTCATAAATGCTTGTCTCCTTCCGTAAAGAAGCGCCGTATCTCTATTGTACAACAATTTATTCAATGACAATCCGGCAAAAAGTCTTTTTAGGAGCGCAGGCATACGATTTTCTACAGCAAGAAGGGGGTCCAATCAAGAGCGCTGATATCAATGAACTGCTCAAAAAAGAAAAGCGGAAAAAATTGCAAGAGGCGGTAGCCAAGGCCAACCAAGAAGAAGCGGCCTTGTTGGCGGTCTTGCAATTCTTTCTCGCGAATTGACTTCCAACAGTTTCGCTTGAACAAGGCTCATTTATAAATTCAGCCTGGACTTGTCCACGTTCCGGGCGAAAGTCCAATTACCTTACGCCGCCGAATAGCAAACTATTTCCTATTATGTGCTATTTATTAGTAAGAGTGATGTTGTTAGAAAAAGGAGCCGAGGCTCTGCCTCAGAGCAATGTTGAAAAAGGCGTGGCGGATATCAAGGAAGGCC
>CAZEZQ010000442.1:0-5357 GCA_964516245.1 uncultured bacterium
GGCCGGTAAAAGCCGAAACGATGCTTTCCATAGAATAGGCCCCGCCGGGGATCTCCACCAAACGGGCATCGGGCTCGGTGTTATCCCGCACCCAATGAATCGTTTTGTAAAAATTTTCGTTGAACACTTCCAGAAATTTCAGTCCATTCAGCGTGAGTTGACGGTTTGGAACCTGGCTGAAAAACAATGTGGAAAGAGTATACACAGGTCCGGCAACCGAAACCAATGCAATCAGTCCCACAAGCGTGAATGCCAGTGGTTTCAATTGCACATTGTTCCACATTCGCAACACATGATAGGTCACGATCGGCAGGCCGATGCCGAACAGCAGCCAAGCAGCGAAATGAAACTTAAACATCGTGTTCATCCGTTTGATTCCGTAAGAATCAGGGATATATAACGTCTCACATCCGACTATGATCGACCATGCCAGCGCACAGGCGATATAAGCAAATACGATTTCAAAGCGCCATTCGTTATTCTTTTCTTTTGTTTGCAAAATTTGCAGCACTACAAACAACCAAAACAGCAGTGAAATCAATAACGCCATGCCGAACACAATCGATCCGGTCCAGGCCCACACCGCCACCACCAAAATCCCCACAATCGCTCCGAGAAATCCTTTTTCTTCACTGCTATGGCCGCCCCACAATTGGCCCATACGTAAAATCAGAATAAAAAGAGTCAACACCGTATGCGCCCCGAATACCAGTAAAAATTGAAACAATTCAGTACGAACCGGAACCCAGGCCAGTTTGGGACCGGTAATCGGTGAAGTGAAATGCAGCCAGAACGGCGCCGCCAGCAAATAACCGGCAATCGGCAGCGCGGCAACACCTATCAAAATCAACATTTTGTGTAAGCGAAAACCAAAACTCACCCATCGATGTATGATTACGGCAAGCATCACAAAACCAAACATCAAAGCGCAAACAGGAAAATCAAATATATTGGTGGGCAGCAAAAATGCGCTGGCAATCAAAGCCGTGGCGATCGTAGGCCATTCGTAGTGTATGACTTTTTTGGGTGAGCTCGACCAAAAGGACTTACCGATTGAGTAAACCAAAATCATAAACAATAGAAAAAAAGGCAGGTTGGAAAAATGTGGATGAACATCGCCCCAGACCATTGCGAAAAAGGGATACTCATTAATCGTGGTTTCGCCTTGATCGATGATCACCCGCGATGTATTCCATAAATAGCCGAAACGCCAATTGTGCAGCGAGAGGTTCTGAAAACCAAAATTCATGATAGTGACTAGCGCGGCAATATTGCCAATGAACAAAGTAGCAATGACCGTGATTAACGCGTACCGGCAGCGTCCAAACAGCACTCGGCCTAATACAAACGCAATCGAAGCCGCCATCCCCCCAATCCCCCCAATCGTCAGATTGTAGCCGTATTCCACGTCAATGCCGCTTAGTTTCATAAAGAGTGAATGCAGCAAATACCCTCCATAATGATAGTTAATGGTTTCACCCGCAAACCAATCGTCCATGGGGGGGATCTGGGTGGTGGTGATCAGTGAGCTGAGCATCATGGCATCCATGGGTTTTTCGGTCGAATCAATGTTGTGGTCGTACATGCGCACGAAAATCAGCAGCAAAAACGCGATGAGAAACACAATTTCCCCATTGCGCGCCGTACGCCAATAATAGTGAATCCTCCGCACGAGCCAGGCGGTTCGCTGGTAAAAAAGCCAGATCGAAGCACCAAACAAAAGGATGAGCACGATGAGAATTCCCAATCGCGAAAAGGGCAAAATGTGCAGATAGGCCAGATACCAACTGAGCACCCCCACAAAGAGCCAGCCCAGTGGGCGCGCCAGCAATATCCCTCCATCCGGCATGCGCCGAAACACAATCATCGAAATTGGCAGCACGGCCAATCCGAACACCGTGAGCATCAAATACCACAACACTGCGAAAAGTAGGCTTTCGATCATGGTTCAATCTCTTTGCAGCAAGAAGTCAAGTTTTCCCGCCAAGTAACGATACTTCTCACATTAGAATCGTTCGGCGGTTTTCGGTATGATAGACTCAATTGAAATGAAACCCGACACCCAAAAATACATAGATGCAACCACCTCAAGGCACGAATTGAGCGATTGGATTCCTATAGACAAGTATGATCCCGAATTGTGGCAAAAAAACATTACAGCGCTCAACGAAAATCACCCACTCTTATTTGAAAAAATACAATCCGTGATTCGTTCCAATACGCTGGTATTACGAAAGCATAAAAATGGCTTTTGTGACTGTGCCGAACGAAAAGACGGTGATGTTCAAATCATACTTTCTTCAGATCAGATTCAAAGTGAAAGCAAAACTCTCGACAAAAATCTCTCTATGTTATCGGGTCCATCTTTGCCGACTCTTATATTTTTGTTGGGTTTCGATCTGGGTTATTCATTCGACAAGTTTCTCCCCCAGTTTGCCAAAAGCTCCAAAAAAGCGGCAATCGTTGTCGAGCCGGATAGACGCCTGTTCGCTGCCGGTTTGGCTCTTCACTCGTTTGAATCTGTATTCCCGGTCAATCGTGTGCAATGGGTAATAGGCGAGCCCATCGAGAAACAATTGGAATCGGTGATTCTCAAAAATCACTTCATCATGCTGGACCGGGTGGAAACTCTGTTCTCCACCCATGCCAAGCAGCCACATCTGGCGCCAGTGTGGAAACAGGCCCGCACAGCCTCTGAACGGGCCAGCCAAACCGGCCGCGCCATTCTGCAGCAAAAAATCAAAGATCTGCTTGCCTATTACGCTGAGAAAGACCCCACCCAAATTCGCACCATCATGGCCCCTCTCTACCGCGAAGGCAAGGCCGTGCCCTACATCCAGGAACGGTTTTTGGATGAATGCCGCAAGTTGGGGCTCGAAGTGGCTTATCATCAACCGGCATTTTTGCGGGGGATATCATTCCTGCACGAAGTTCATCAATACAAACCCGATCTGCTTTTATGCGTCAACAAATCCCCCACTGAATTCACCATACCGAACGTTCTCAACCAACTCAAACTGCCCCGCATGGTGTGGTGCATTGACGACCCCAATTGCTTTCTTTCTGACCGCTTTTACGATCACGATTTCGTTTTTACCTGGGATCCTTCCTACAATCAGAATCTTTACGACAGGCAAGCCCAGTCTGTAGATTGGTTTCCCTACATCGCCGATTTGGATCAGGTGGAGTGGGAATATGATGAGCGTTTCGCCTCACCGGTGAGCTACATCGGCCAGGTAAAAGCGCTCAATTTGGATGAACTCGCGTTGGAAAAAAAATATCAACCCTTGATCGAAGCGGCTGGAGCCCAAAAAGCCAATCAGCCCCATCGGAGCTATCAATCGATCGTGCTCGAAATGCAAGAACGCTTTGGATTGAATGTGATTGAGTCAGAAAACGACAAACTCCCCCGCATGCTGCGCTATGCGTTGTATATCGTGGGCAACGCCAAACGGCGCATTCAGGTGCTGGAACAGGTTATGCCGTTTGGACTTAAGTTTTACGGCAATGAAGAGTGGCTGAAAGTGTTGAACGGCCATCCACTGCTGCAGTGTTACCAGGGTCCGGCCCATCCTGAGAAAGATGTCCCCCGTATTTTTGTCTCATCCACGATCAATTTAAATATCCACAGCCTGCAGGCGCAAAGCAGCCTAAATCAGCGTGATTTCAACTGCCCCCTGGTGGGGGGATTTTTACTCACCGATTGGGTGGATGGAGCCGATCATTTTTTTACACCCGATGAAGAACTTGTGTTTTACCGCCGCCTTTCTGAACTTCCACAAAAAATCGAATATTTCCTCAACCATGAAGAAGCCCGCCAAGCCGTCATCCAACGGGGGCAGCAGCGCGTGCAGCGAGATCACACGTATGCCGCCCGGGTGCCCAGAGTGCTTGAAACTCTGAAAAGAAGAGTTCAGGAAAGAGTGAAAGGTCCAAAGGTTCAGTAAATATTCACAGAGAGACCGAACAAGTTTGAATTTGATTCAATTTTTCTTTATATTATTGATGGCATTGATTGTTTCATTATTAATTCATGGTGATAGGCTAATGCGAATCCTTTTAATCGAAGATGATCATGTCATCGCATCCTTTGTGAAAAAAGGACTTGTTCAAGAAGGGTATTCTGTGGAACTTGCTTCGGATGGGGAACTTGGATTTCATTTATTCACCCAACAAAATTACGATGCAGCAATTGTTGATATTATGTTGCCTCGGTTAGACGGCATATCTTTGGTTGAATCAATTCGTTCTCAAAATATAAGAACACCCGTTATTTTTCTCAGCGCTAAACGGGAAGTGGAAGATCGAATCAAAGGATTACGAGCTGGAGGAGATGATTATCTTGTGAAACCTTTCGCGTTTGCCGAATTGTTGGCGCGGCTTCAATCTTTGATTCGCCGTTCTTCAGAGATAAAAGAAGCGGAACATCTAAAATTTGGTGATTTGCATCTTGATTTGGTTCGACACAAGTTATTTCGGCAGGGAAAATTTATCGAACTGCAGCCACGCGAAATGGCACTGATCGAATATTTTATGAGAAATGCAGGTCGAGTGGTTTCACGCACAATGATTATTGAAAATGTGTGGGATTACCAAATTGATGTTGAAACCAATGTGGTTGAAGCTTGCGTGTGCCGGTTACGCAACAAAATTAATGAAGGATTTGACGAAAAAATTATCAAAACCATCCGTGGCGTAGGCTATGTTCTCGAATGTTCTGAATAACGTCTTTCGCACACTGGCATTTCGACTCACCTTTCTCCACGCTCTGCTTTTTGGAAGTGTAACCAGTGTGGGTATGCTCATTGTCTATACTTTAATTTATTCTCACATGTATCAGGATGTGGATATAGAATTACAAGATACCAAAAAGAAATTAAGCTATTACGCCCTCCAATCGAATTTGGAGGAAATTGAAGACGAATTCGTTCGTGATGCGATTGCAGCAGGTATTGATCGAATGTTTTGCCAATTGCTCTCACAACAAGGTGAGATTTTGGCTTCTTCCAACATGGAGAATTGGCAAGGTTTGCAAGACCAACTCTTCATCCCAGAATTAAATCAGGAAACACAAATGGAAATTCAAACCAAAATTGATGCGGATCATCCGCCTGTTCGAATTTTGCATGCTCGTGTTGAACCCAATCGCATTTTACGAATTGGAATTTCATTGGAACGAGCCTTTTCTTTTCTTCGTGTATTTCAAACCCATATGATTTTCATATTAATTTTCATGATTTTCATTGGCATTTTGATTGGCTATTGGGTAGCCAAACGCGCGATGAAAGGGGTGGAAGAAGTGACCCACACGACGAAAGAAATTACTCAAGGACATTTTGAAAAACGCGTTCAAGATT
>CAZEZQ010000443.1:0-5350 GCA_964516245.1 uncultured bacterium
TATCCACCTTCATCGGTGGCCTATTTCCGTTGGTATTGGGATGTCATCGAACCGGCCCAGAATCAATACAACTTTGATCTGATCGACGAAACCATCGAGCAGGCCCAGGCCAATCATCAGAAATTGGCTTTTCGCGTCATGCCGCAAAACGGCGAGCCCAAAGCGCCTCAGTGGTACCGCGACATTGCGCCGGGCTTCATCTACAACAACGGCAAAAGTTGGATGCCCGATTACAATCACCCGCTCTACCACAAACATTACGGCAACCTGATCGAAGCGCTGGGCCAGCGCTACGACGGCCACCCCGGCGTCGATCACGTTGATATCGGCGCCATTGGCCGCTGGGGCGAGTGGCATACCTCCCAAACCGGGCACGATATGCCCACCATGAAAACCCAAATCCAATTTGTAGACCGCTATTTAACTGCTTTCCCCAACACCTTGCTCACCATGCTGATTGGTGGTGATGATGCCTTGACTCACGCCATCGAGCAAGGAGCCGGCTGGCGCGCCGATTGCCTGGGCGATGTCGGCGGTTTCAGCAACAATTGGAACCACATGGAAGACATGTACCCCATTGCCTTGGGCGAAGCCAAGGCCTACGGCGCCTGGAAAACCGCGCCAGTAGCCTTTGAATCGTGCTGGACCATGCAGCATTGGGTCGACCAGGGCTGGGATGTCGAAGCCATCCTCAAACGCGCCCTCGATTATCATGTCTCCGTATTCAACAACAAGTCAGACACTGTGCCCAAAGAACATTGGGGAGCCGTTAACGATTTCCTCCGCCGCATGGGCTATCGCTACATACTGCGCCGCCTGCGGGTTCCAGAAGACCTTTCCCCCGGCAAAACTGCCTCATTCGAAGTGTTATGGGAAAACGTAGGCGTCGCCCCCTGCTACCGCCCCTATACGCTCGCATATCAATTGAAACAGGGCGAAAAGGTTTACCAATTTGAGTCAGAAGAGAACCTCCAAAAATGGCTGCCTGGTTACCAATTAACCAATGAAGAAATCACCTTGCCCAAAGATATATCAACTGGCACATACATCTTGCAAGCCGCCATTCTCGACCCACAAAACCATTCACCGGCTATTCAACTGGCAATCGAAGGCAAAGAAAAAGATGGCTGGTATTCGCTGTGTGATGTGCAAGTCCGGTAAAGGTTGAAATGTAGACACAAACATGTCTTGGCTAAGTCGTTTTCCGTGTAATCTTTTTTTCATCCGTGACATCAGTGGTTCAAAAGCAACCACAAAAGAGATTGCACAAATCAGTCTATTGTTTTACATCGCCAGCATCCCCCTAACAAACACCGGATTCGTCAGCGCCAGCAGTTCATCCATTGGCCGTTGGTAGCGGTAGACTTCGGCGCGGTACCAGTTGAAGCCGGTTTCGGCGCGGAGGGTGAATTGGTGGTGGGTGTCGCGCACTGAGGAGAGGGGCATCTCTAGGATCACGCCTTGGCTGCTTTTGATGCGTACATAAGCGCGGTCGAGTTGGTTGCATTCCAGATGCAATAAGAAGGGCTGCCCGGTTCGGAGCGTAATTTCCCCACCCAAATTGGCCACCTGATCGTGGGTTTCAGCCCATAACGAGACGGCGGGCTCGATTGTCATGTAAAAGCGGCCCAGCTTGAGTGCGGTGAGCAAGGCGGTTTCAGATGTGCCCTCTGTCAGCAAAACCGTTTTGGGCAGTTCCATCCCACATTCTTCGTTCATCTCGATGTGCCCGCCCTTGCCGCAGATGGCAAAAATGGGGATTTCTTGATTCAATAGCGAATCCCAAAAATCAAGCGCTTTGAGAACTTCGGGGAAGCGCTCTTTCCACTTGCCGGGCCAGACTTCGAGCAAATCGACTTGGTGCCAATCGGTGTTCATCCATCGCCAAGAGGGGTATTTCCCATCGGCATCCAGGGCAAAAGGATGCAGCGCGCAAAATAACCCATCCTGTTTGTGGGTTAGCGAGATCAAAGTTGAGATATCGAGAAAGTGGTTGTTTTCATAGGGCGTGATACGCTCGCGAATCCCAAGCGACAACGCATGGCCTAGCGGGGTTTCGATTTCCTGCCCGACGATCAAACCAATGCGCGGTTCTTTTAAGAGCCCGCTGAGGGGTTGATGATCGTGATCGGTCAGGGCGAGAAATCCAAACCCGAAATTGAAATAAGTGTGAACAGTCTCTTCGGGCGAAAAGTGCCCGGTGCTGCGGGTGGTGTGTTCATGCAATTCACCAATCAGCCATTGCCGTTTGCCCATGCCGGCCTGAACTTGTGGGACAGGGTGCCAGGAGGGTGGCGGTTGGGCTTCGCCCGGCTCTTCTGTGGCATCAATTTGGATGCTGAGTTCAACAGTTTGATTCTGGGTATCGGCCATAAAAACCACGATAGACCATTCACCAGGGGAGATTGGCCCCGCGACAAATCCATTAGAGGCGCTGAAGCGTTGAATTTCTTTCACTTCTTGAAACGATGGATCCCACCGTCCTCTGAATTGCTCTTCGCTATCGTAAAAATGAAGCGTAAATCCCCCTCTAAAGTGATGGAGATAGAGTTGATCGAAGATGGGCCTGAACGTTTTTTTGTGTTCGGGTGAAACCGCGGGATGAGATGTGTATTGCGAATACAAGAGATTTAATTTTTTGCTGGATAGGGATACGAATTGAGATGAAGAGTAAATTCGTAATTGCTCTGTCCCTTTGGGTACTTCAAAGGAAATTGTATGAAGATTCGTCGGTCCCGAATGAGAAATTGAAAGCGTATCTTGAAAAAGCGAAAACCAGGCTGCCATACCTATATCCAAAATATTATTAATCGAACAATATATGATGATTCGGCAAAAAGTACAATCCAGCTTCTTGTGATAAACTTGGAGCGCAGGCGTCTCGCCTGCATTTACATAATTAACTTGCCTGCGTCTCGCCTGCATTTACATAATTAACTTGCCTGCATCTGCACAATTAGCAGGCGAGACGCCTGCGCTCCAAAATTAGACTTTTTTCCAGACTGTTTTATATGCTATTGTAAGGAGAATTGGAAGGTAGGGACACGTTGCAGCGTGTCCCTACATGAATTTTGCGTATTGCATCAAACATCCTTGTTCATTTTTTTACATTTCGTTGTAGTATATAAATAGGAAAATTTGAATTTTTGCAGACAGCGCTCTCCAATTGTGTTATCTATTGTAATGAAGGCGCTTTTAGAATCGAGTTTTTCATATGAAAAACACAGAAGCAACTTTGATCGAGCAGGTTCTCAGTGGCCGGCGTGAATGTTACCGCCCGTTGGTAGAGGCCTATCAACGCAAGGTGTTTGTGTTGGCAGCAAGTATGCTTCGAAACAATACAGAAGCCCAAGATTTGGCTCAAGAAGCGTTTATCACAGCATATCAGAATTTGCATGAATTGAGAGACAAAACGAAATTCGGAACTTGGTTGTATGGCATCACTCGAAATTTGTGTTACGCCGCCCTGCGGAAAAAACAAATCGAGCCCGAACCATTAGACGATATTCCCCCCAGCCAATACAACAATGTCGTACCCATGCGGCTGGCCAGCAATGATGGAGAAGATCTTTTGGAGTCTTTGCTTGCGCGGCTCGAAAAACTCCCTGAAAAATACCGAACCTTGCTCCGAATGAAGTATATGGACGATTTGTCTTATCAAGAGATTGCTGAAATGCTTGATTTGACAGTAGATATAGTGCGTTCCCGCCTATTTGAGGGACGCCGCCTTTTGCGTGAAGGTATGGAACAAGCATGGAGAGTCGATTATGGCCGATAAGAGTTTCAATACCGAATGGGAACAAGAAATTGGCCTGTATGTGGATAACGAACTGCCGGAAAGCAGCCGCGAGCGGGTGGAACGCCATCTAAAACGCAGCGAAGCCAGCGCTTGCTATTACCGGATATTGCAGCGCGAAGAACAACACATGGCCGGCCGGTTGCGGCATAAAATTCAGCCGTTTTTAAAGTCAGACCAATTTGTTGATTCGGTGATGGATTCATTGCCCGCCCATCCCACACACCCACTTTGGCACAAAGTCAAATCATGGAGCGAAGCCGCCTTTGTTTTTTTCCGAACTCCAGGATATAGCCGGGTGGCTTTAGCGGTTTCGATTTTGGTGTGCGTTGCCGGCATTTTGGCTTCTCGTTATTTAAGCACACCCGAAGAACCTCGTTTCCTCAATTTAAAGAAAAACGGACGCATAATTTCGATAACATTGCCGGAATACATCTTGGTCGACCGGCAATCCGCCGGCGAGTTTTATGAGTTCCCCGATACGTCGTTCGCCTATGCCGAGCCGGGTACATTATTTTCTGTTGAAAATTTTCAAGAAGGCGGGGGCGTTGCCAATGTCGGTACAGACCGGCGCCTCACATTGAGTTACGGGGAAATGTATATCGATGTGCACCCCGAACAAGAAGGATTTACCGTGGAATGCGTGAACGCCAAGGTGACGGTTTTCGGCACACAGTTTTATGTTTCCAGCAAAGACGGCAAAACGATTATTGCCGTTCGGGAGGGGAAGGTTATGGTGGAGAAACATGGGCGGAACCAAAATGGAAACACATTAATCTCCAACAACCAAATGACCGAAGTCATCTCCAACAACGGCAATGTCATTATGCGGCATCCGAAAAAGATTACCTCATTGTTGAAGGAACGATTGGATTTGTTTAACGAGGCCTATCTAAAACGCTCTCAAACAAAAGGCATGCCCTTTGATCCCTTCCATCCAGAGAAAGAATTGCCCACGGATGTGGAAGAGCTGCATGAATTATACAATGAACGTTTCAACAGCGGAAATTAAATCTTTGCTGTTTCTCTCACTATTTGGACAAATTCTGAATCGATGTGGAAATACAAGCAAGAGAAACCACCCTCTACTTATTGCTTTGGTTTTGCTTGTTTGCATGTCATTTGCATGCAGCACATCATCCAATAAGAATAGTTACACCTTGGATGAAGACCCTCCGCCGTTGAAAGTTGGGTACCACTACCAATACCGTCATGAAGGCCCTTACCCATGGAGCGACGGTCAAAAGGATGTTAGTGGGAAACGAGTGGTTACGGTTACAGGGATCAGCCAAGAAGGTTCTCTCAAATTGTGGCGGGTGGAAGATGTTTTCGAACAAGTGGAAGGTTCGCTGATCGGCTTGTACGGCAAAAACTATCTTTTGCATCGTCAAAGCGTGCAAATGGGTCCCGTAGAAGTCATTGTCGAAAACAAACCGCCGCAGCCCAGCCGGTATTTATCGCTATCAGTAGATGAGAAAAAAGACTACACCATCAAACAGACTGTGCGCCGCTCTGATGCCGAAGCAAAAATGGGCGAATCAACCATTACAATCC
>CAZEZQ010000444.1:0-5343 GCA_964516245.1 uncultured bacterium
GGAGGTTGTGCTAATGACACTCAAGATTGATATTCACGATCTTTCAGAAGATGATGTTATGGATTATGACTCATTACCGTTAAAAACCCCAGCTCGGGGTGTGGAAGGAAATCTGACTCGTGAAGACATCAATGACCATGTTTGAACTTTCTATGTATTGTATAATAAGTACATAAGAGTTGAAATTAAAAAGGTAAAAACATCATGATACTACCAGATAATGAAATAAAAAAATTGATTTTCCAAGCCAACTTGCTCAATAATCATTCAGATCATAATATACGTAATTGTGCATATAATCTGAGAGTTGGAAAAATGGTTGAACCAGAAACCGGTGAGGTTAAGGATGTGAATGCGAATGATAATAGTATAAAAATCGGTCCTAGCGAAACGATGATTTTGATAACAAAAGAAATAGTAAATATGCCAGAGAATTTATGCGCAACATATAGTCCATTGTTTCGATTGGCAAAACAAGGGATTATGCTTATTAATGCAAGTATTGTTGAGCCGGGAT
Source organism: uncultured bacterium (assembly GCA_964516245.1). GTDB lineage: Bacteria > Hinthialibacterota > Hinthialibacteria > Hinthialibacterales > Hinthialibacteraceae > CAZEZQ01. Next base: position 518 of record CAZEZQ010000444.1, read on the forward strand.
ACAGTGGTCCATTAAGTTGCTATTTAGTTAATTTCTCATCAAAAATAGTATGGATTAAGCCAGGTGATGAAGTGGCAAAAATTGTTTTTAATCAATTACTAAGAGAACCAGCGAATATTTCATATAAGAGTATAGAGGAGAATGAATATGAAAATGAACGCATAACAGATGCAAAAATGTATAATAAATCGTTTATGGACATATCAGGCATTGAAGATAAAGCTGCTAAGAAAGCTACTTCATCTGTAAATTCATCAATTAAGTTTGGTGGAACACTTATTGCAGTCTTATTATTATGGGCCACTTTAGAACCCATTTTGTCAAAATGGATTTACAAACAAACAGGTATGGCGAGTACAACACAAATCTTAAACGCATATGATGAAAAAGTAAAAATTGAAAATGAATTAGAAAATTTAAGAGTTTTGTATGAAGAATTGGAAAAAGACATACATAAATTAGAAGTGAATGAGAATACGAAAGAAGTTGAATGAAATGTCTCAGATACTTAGAAAAAAAGAAAATGTTGAATTATACACACCACAAAGTGGTTATGATATCGCAGCACCATTTATTGAGGATTGGCATTGGTTTGATTTTTGGAAAGAAAATGAATCTCCATATGTAAACCAATGGTTAAGTAGTTTATCAACTGGATTTGGATTGGACGCAGGATGTGGTATAGCGCCATATAGGAATATAATAAACAATTTTGCTCATACATGTATATCATTAGATCTTAGTGAAAACATGTTGAAAAAAAGTATATTCAATAAGAAAAAAATGCCTCAATCCCTAGTTCAAGGTGATATACAATTAATGCCATTTATTGAATGCACATTTGATTGGATTCTTTGTACAAGAGTTTTTAGTCACTTAAAAAACCTTAATTCGGTTGTAAATGAATTTTCACGAATTATGAAAAGTGGATCACAATGTTTAATTACTGATATACATGCAGACCATCCTTATGATCATGTAGGTATTGATATTAATGATTGCAAAATAAAAATCCAAACATATAAACATACTATCGATTCAATTACTTCAGTAATTAAAAAGAACAAATCTTTGTATTTAATGAATATAAAGATTGTTAAATTAATGAATTTAAATAATCAACCGGATGTTTTTCAATATGAAAAATTGTATCAATTTGATAATACACCTATTTTCTATCTAATATATATTAGGAAACAGTAATCATTTGAGTTTTATTTATTAACGCAGATATTTATTATATTTAATATCGTTAGGATTTGATTTGTTAAAAAAGCATAAAAAGGTTTTATGTGTAAAGAAAATTTCTTTGCCGTAAAAATGTGAGTGTGAGGGAAGAATGAATGTTCCTTTGAATGCTGTGGTGGTTGGAGTAGGCTCACTTGGCCAACATCACGCCCGCATCTTTTCCCAAAACAATAAAACCAATCTACTGGCTGTTGTGGATACCGATCATGAGACCGGCGCCTCGGTGGCCAAGCAATGGAAAACCCAGCATTTTGCTTCATTAGATGACATCAGCGATAAAATTGATCTTGCCAGTGTGGTTGTGCCAACAGAATCGCATTACAAAATCGCTTCTTGGTTTCTTGAGCGCGGTATTCCGGTTTTGGTTGAAAAACCTATAACGAAAACCGTGAAAGAAGGTGAAGCGCTGATCGATTTGGCCCAGAACAATGGCGCAATTTTGCAGGTGGGCCATATCGAACGTTTTAATCCCGGTGTGATGGTGTTGGGGGAACATTTGACTGTGCCTTTGTTTATCGAATCACACCGCTTAGGGCCGCCCGCCCCGCGTGTTAAAGATGTAGGGGTGGTATTGGATTTAATGATTCACGATTTGGATTTAATTCTCTCGCTGGTGAAGTCGGAGGTGGATTTTATCGATGCCGCGGGAGTGCCTATCATCAGCCCGCAGGAAGATATTGCCAATGCGCGCATTCGTTTCAAATCCGGCTGTGTGGCCAATGTGACGGTGAGCCGCATTACGCCTGAGAAACAGCGGAAAATTCGTTTCTTTCAAAAAGACACCTATCTATCACTCGATTACTTGAAACCCGCTTTGCATGTCTATAAAAAGAAACCGGGAAAAGACGGAACGGTGGATATCGATTTCAGCAAACCCAAGCTTAGCAAACACGAACCGCTGGCGGCGGAAATTGATTCGTTCATTGAGTGTGTGATTCATAACCGGCAGCCTATCGTAACCGGTGAGGATGGGGTTCGCGCCTTGCGCCTGGCTGATACCATTACGCAACAGGTGCAAGCGGTTACCGCGAAACTGATTGAGTCTGGCCAGGTGGGGTGAAAAACAAAATTGTGATATGTGAGTGAATTTTTTGTGACGGATCAATCCTGGTTTCAAATTGATCTACAGAAATCTCCTTATTGGAAAACCAATTTGGAGCGTTTCTGTGAGCGTTTTCCCCAACAGGGTGAGGCTCTCATTCAAGCGTCAAAAGAACTTGACCGGCTTGAATTTTGTGAAGTATCCCCACAGAAATATACCGTCCGGGATTCACAAGAGTTCAACTTATTTTATGAATCCGAGTCATTCGATGCGCACTTGCAGCAGAATTACGATCGAATGCTGCATATGCTCAATCATGGATGTGAGTTGTTGATTGTTGCCGGTTCGGGGCTTGGTTATTTGGCCGCGCATTTGGAATCAACCTACCGGCGGGATTATCGCAGAGGGTTGATGCTGATTGAAAACCGTCCTGCTTTGACCGCCGCGCAGTTTTGTTTATTCAATTGCCGACCTTTGATAGACAGCAATCAATTGTTTTGGGTGTTTGATTCCAATATGCAGTATGCGTTTCAACAAATGGTGGAAGAGCAGCGGTTGTATTTGTTACACCCCAGTAAAGTGTGTGTCGCTCCGGAAAGGATATTGAACTCAGGTGAACAATTCGAATTCAAACAATTGCCGGCATTGTTTGCTTCTATCAGTCAAAAGCATACCCCCGAAGCCGCAAAAAAGCGTGAACGTTATAACCAACGAATGGCTCAAGTTCCTACCTTGAACCAAGGACGGTTGTGGAGCGCCACATCGCCAGATGCTTATGCCCATACTCCCTTAATGAAAACTTTAGGACAGGGTTTTACTGATTTAGGATGGGAATGGCGCAACATCGATATTCGCGATGGCTTCCACACGCGCTACAAAGTGGCTGAACATCTGATTGAATCGCGACCCGATTTGATACTGGTGTGCAATGCGCCTTCCAGTTCCACCATTTCCCCAAGTGTGGAACGGCCCAGGATCGTTTGGATGCTCGATCACCCCAACTATTATTCGCACAATCAATTTGATGATTTATTAACCAAGTGGGACCACATTTTCTACACCGACCGCGCTTATGAACCGTTTTTTCGAAACTTACCGGCCGGTTCTGTGCAGCATTTCACCTCTGGACCCTCGTTTACTCGAAAAGGAAAATTTCGCCAAGAAATGAGCGCTTCTATTGCCTTTGTTGGCCAATACTTTCCAATTGGTGGGTTAACCAATAAGTGTACAAGCAAACAAAAAGAAGAATTGTTGGCAGTGGCTGAACGTATGATTGCCTCCCCTATTACTGGTGGAATACAGGCAGTGCAAGAACTGGGAATCAGCAACAAAGTTCGACAAATACTCGAAGAGCATGCCTTGGAATATACAGAACCAATGCACCGCACTTTCCCGAGTCTGGAAACCAAAATTGATTACTATTTGTACACGCTTGCCAATAATGTAAAACGCGAGCGTTATGTGAAACCATTGCTGCAATTCGGCATTGTGTTGTATGGGCCGCTCAATTGGCTGCAATTATTGGGTGAAGAATATAAATCCCAATTTCGCGGTTGGCTGCTGCCCGATGATCTACCCGATGCCTATGCTTCGGCGGCCATCTCGCTAAACATTCATAGCCTGCAATGCCCAACCAGTGTGAATCCACGTGATTTCGATATTCTTGCCGCTGGTGGCTGCTTGCTTAGCGATCATGTGGAGGATATGGATCACGAAATCATTAATTCAGGAAGTGATTTTTTCTCATTTGAGAATGAAGATGAGCTGGTGGAAAAAGTGGAATGTCTGCTGAACGATGAATCATTACGGCATGCGACCTGCGAACAAGGACATCAAACTTACCTCAAACGCCATACTCCCAAACATCGCGCTGAGCAAATTGTGAATCATTTACACAAATTTTATCCTGAATTTGTATAACCTATGCGCAACAATCCAATCCATACCATTTCATCTACATTTCAAGCCAAGCAAAAATTCTCGACAAATGTTGTTGCAGTTATCCTACTCATCTTTTCATCCTGAATATCTTGGTTCAGACATTTTGTGCTTATACGCTGATACAATCCTGGCATTTGTCTTTTTTTGAAATATTTCTTCAATTTTATCTGCTTCTTCCATCGACACTGTTCGCAAGGCGATTGATTTGTATGTTCGCAACTCTTTTGTATGCCCGCCGCGCGAATTGATGTGCCATTCTTGGGCGTAGGGCCGTTTGGGGGTGTTGAGCTGCACTTCATCCGGGTCGATTTCGTTGACCAGTTCGCATTGGGCTACGAGATCAGAACGAAAACCAGGCATGAACATCATTTGCAGCCCGAAATATCCTTTGTATTGCTTGCGGAAGCGTTTTATTTTCACAATCAGATCTTGAAATGATGTCCCTTTCACCGGCCGGTTGATGCGTTGAAACGTGGCTTCATCTGCAGCATCCAATTTCACGAAGACTTGATCCATTTGCTGCAAGTCTTTTACCACATCAGGATTTTCCAAGTGCATCCCATTGGTTAAAACTAGTTGAGGAACATCGGTGATT
>CAZEZQ010000445.1:0-5028 GCA_964516245.1 uncultured bacterium
GGCAAAAAGTCTTTTTTGGAGCGCAGGTCATAGACGCGCCTTGGTGGGCGTCCCCACCTGCAACAACATACAGTACAGGTTAGTTACAATCGTTACTATATATTGATTGGCTATTTTCAGATCGGATTTTTTGCCGGTTCGCCATTACTGATATCTCATTGAAGTGTAATATATATATAAATCATAAAGGTAAAGAAAATATACGATTCTTCCAATCCTCTAGTTCACTTGTCATCCAAATTAAAATTAAATCATCTACTACTTGATTCATTGGCAGCTTTTTTTGAACAATAATCAAACCACAACTTTCTTCATTTGAAATGAAATTGGCGAATTGTTTAGGCATCGTTTTTCGGTCATGGGATACAAGAATACGATTTGATTGAGCCGCTATTGCAAGAACCTTTTCATCTGATAAACCGTAAAGATTTGCAGAATGTGCAGTCTGGAAATCCAATTCCGGTTCATGCCTTAGAACAGCTTGTACAATGGTTTGATTCAAATCAGCATCAGCTAGATAGCGAATTATCATGATTCTGTTGTTTGCAAATTTCGCCGTGCTCTTATCAATTTCTGATAAAATTCTGGATCGGATTGATGGACTTTTTTACGCCATTTATCAAACTCGACTTCTTCTTGTTGTAGGTAGGTGTCAATTTCTTTCTGATTGGCTAGATAATAGGTGATAGCTCCATACACTTGTTCTAACGTAAGTATGGGTACAACTTCAGTGGCAATGGTTTCCGGTGAAAGCCCATCTTGAAATGAATAGGCGATTGTGTCGAGAGAAACGCGTGTTCCTTTTACCCAATAGCCACCATCACGTTTTTCGATGTATTGAAGTCCCATGATTTATCCTCAATTATTAAATGTCCTGCAAAAGGTTCAATCCTCATCCATATCTTATTTTACTACATCCAAAAATTTTTGTTCCACATGAATCAACTCATTTACAATGGATAAAATATCTGTGTTTTTCCGGTTCGCGATTTCCTGCACAAACTCAAGATTGTCTTGATCCAAGTAAATGGAAAGATTCAATTTGGCATCTTCAAAATAAAATTTCTCTCTTTCCGCTTTTGAGAAATCGTATTCTTTTTCATGATTCCCCCACGCTTTTCTCCAATCTAATATACATCATTTTGTTAATTATTGATAACATAAATCATACTGTTGTAGAGCAAGCGCCTACCTTGCATAGTAGTCTATGACAATAGGCTTTGGGGGTGTTGCGAGAAAAATGAAGCGGCTGAAAGCCGATGCCCTTTTGATCGACAAAATCAATTGTTATAAATTATTAGTCTCACAGGCAAGAGGCCCGCATCACAAGAGTGCAGGTCATATGAAACCATTGAGGTATTCTGTGATCACAAACGAATACCAATGAAGTCCTTTACGTCCTTCTCTGCCTCATTGCCAATGTCATGAGATCAATTCTTACTTCACCACCACATTCAACAATTTCCCCGGCACATAAATTTTCTTTTTCACCTCTTTGCCTTCAATCCAACGGGTGATTTGCTCATGTTGTTGGGCCTCTTGCCAAATGCTATCTTCATCGGCATCGGTGGGCGCCTCAATACGGCCACGGACCTTGCCGTTAATCTGCACGGTGATGGTCATGGTGTCGGCCTGCAGCATCTCGGGGTTGTGCTGGGGCCAGTCTTCAGCCAACACGAATCCACTGTGTCCAGTGGTTTCCCACAATTCTTCGCACAAATGTGGCGAGAACGGCGAGAGCAGTTTCATCACGGTTTGGGCCGCTTCTTGAAACGCAGAGAAATCGGCCGCCGCAATTTCGCCTTCACCCACCAGGCGGTACATTTCATTAACCAACTCCATAACCTTGGCGATGGCTGTGTTGAAATTCATGCGATCGGCGATATCGCTGGTAACTCCTGCAATGGTTTTGTGTGTGGTGCGCTGCAACGACTTGGCCGATTCGCTAAGTTCACCGTTGGCAGCCGGTGGATTCGCAATCCCGTGAGTGTAGCGCATGATGATGCGGTACACGCGGTCCAAAAATCGCGCCGAACCGATCACCCCTTCGTCGCTCCATTCCAAATCTTTCTCCGGTGGGGAAGAAAAGAGGATAAACAAGCGCGCCGCATCGGCGCCGTATTGATCGAGAATTTCTCCAGGTTCAACCACATTGCCTTTCGACTTCGACATCTTGGCCCCGTCTTTGGTCACCATGCCCTGGGTGAGCAATTGTTTGAACGGTTCATTAAACGAGAGCAGATTCATATCGCGCAGCGCTTTGGTAAAGAAGCGTGAATACAGCAAATGCAACACCGCATGCTCGACGCCTCCGATATACAAATCGACCGGCATCCACTTGTCTACGATCTCTTTTTGAAAGGGGTGCTTTTCGTTGTGCGGGTCGATATAGCGTAAAAAATACCACGAAGAATCCCAAAAGGTATCGATGGTGTCTGTTTCACGCTGAGCATCTGCCTGGCATTTCGGACATTTGGCCTTATAGAAATTTTCATCCTGCTTCAGGGGCGAGCCGCTGCCAGTGATTTCAACATCCTCGGGCAGCCAAACGGGCAGATCGTCTTCCGGCACCGGCACAGTCCCGCAATTTTCACAATGAATCAATGGGATAGGCATACCCCAATAGCGTTGGCGCGAGATGCCCCAATCACGCAAACGGTAGTTGATGGTGGCCTTGCCCACACCGTGTTCTTCCATCCACAGGGTGACTTTCTGCTTGCCTTCCACATTGGGCGTGCCGTCAAACTGTCCAGAGTTCACCATCTTGCCTTCGCCGGTCCAGGCTTCCAGCATATCGTCGGCGCTTGTAAATTCCGCGTCATCGGGTTTGATTACCAGCCGCATGGGTAACTGGTATTCCCGGGCAAACTCAAAGTCACGCTGATCGTGTGTGGGCACCGCCATAATGGCCCCCGTGCCGTACTCCACCAAAACATAATTGGCGATCCAAATGGGAACTTGTTCATTATTTACAGGATTCACCGCATAGCGCCCAGTAAACACACCCTCTTTGGCAGTGGCCTCATCGGTGCGGTCGATTTTGTCCATACGGGAAACTTTTTGCATGAACTGGCGGCATTTTTCTTCTTCTTCCGAACCGGTGATCATTTTTTCAACCAAGGGGTGTTCGGGCGCTAACACCATATAGGTGGCTCCGAAGATGGTGTCGGGCCGGGTGGTGAAGACGGGGATTTCCGTACCGGCCTGGGGGCCGTCCGCCACTTTGAAGACAATCTCCGCCCCAATCGATTTTCCGATCCAGTTGCGCTGCATGGCGACTACTTTGTTGGGCCAGCCATCCAACTGCTCCAAATCGTTCAACAATTCTTCGGCATAATTGGTGATTTTAACATACCATTGAGGCATGTGTTTTTGCGTCACAGTCGAATCGCAGCGCCAGCATTGCCCGTCAACCACTTGCTCGTTGGCCAATACGGTTTGGCAAGAAGGGCACCAATTCAACAATCCCTCTTCACGTTGAACAAGATTATGCTCCCAAAATTTAAGAAAAAGCCATTGGCCCCATTTGTAATAATTGGGGTGGCAGGTAGCCAGCATGCGGTCCCAATCATACGACAAGCCCAAGGCCTTTTGCTGTTTGATCATTTCGTCAATATTGGCGTTGGTCCACTGGGCCGGGGGCACTTTGTTTTTGATCGCCGCGTTTTCAGCCGGCAGTCCAAAGGCGTCGAAGCCCATTGGATGCAACACATGGAATCCCTTCATGCGGTAAAAACGCGCCATCACATCACCAATGGCATAATTGCGTAAGTGCCCCATGTGCAATTTGCCCGAAGGGTAGGGGAACATCTCCAGACAGTAAAAACGCTTTTCAGACACGTTGGTGTCGGTGGCGAATGCGTTCGCTTCATCCCAACGGCGCTGCCACTTGGCTTCGGCTTCTTTATAAGGGAAATGATCGGGAATCTCTCTGGATGGCTGAATCGGCGCAACATCTGAAGCAGTTGTCATAGTATTTCACACCTATGTTTCAATTCGTATTTTCTTAGATAGCCTGGCTTAACGTTTTTGGAGCGCAGGCGTCCCCGCCTGCAAGAAAAATGATTAAAAGTCCCAGTCTACAATCTTTGTGAAGCAAGCATCCTGGCTGCAAGTTTCAGTACACATGCACCCTGCCTGTATTCTTCTAAGCAGGCGGGGACGCCTGCGCTCCAACATCTATTCATTTCATAACAATTCAGTTGAAATTGCTGAAATTTCAAGAATACCAAATTTTACTGGAGGCTATAAAATAGAAAAGGCCGAAGTTTCCCTCGGCCGGGTTGGACAATAAACATAAATATATGGGGGATTAAGCCTGGTGTTCCTATAACTTAATCACATTTAGTGCTTTGGGGCCTTTTTCGCCATCGACCAAATCAAATTCGACTTCTTGATTCTCTTTGAGGGTCTTGTAGCCATCTTCTTTAATGTCTTGATAATGGACGAAGACATCATCCCCTTCCTCCTGGGCAATAAACCCATAACCCTTCTTATTACTAAACCATTTAACACGTCCTTGAGCACTCACTGTCCATTTCCTCCTTTTACAGCATTCGCTGGGGATGAGAGCGATTCTCATCTGTTTAGAAACTAACATATTTTTCATGGGGAGGTCAATAACAGCTTTAAAAATTACAGAAATTATTTTCAAAAAGGGTTTATACGAAAAATAAATTACTTAAAATGTCATTTATCTAGGAATCTCTATCAAATTCCTAAAAAAATTTGCTCCCCCATTCCTCCCCCAATGAAATGGGGTCAACACGCCCTGGCGTGGAATCTATGACAATGTCATTAACTTAATTAATAGCACCCCACCTGCCCCGGCGGGCTATATCAAGATGAAAAACAAAGTGTAGGGTGGGCTTTAGCCCACCAACGAAAAGTATGCATAATCATTTAGAATCTTGTAACTTATATCAAGGTGTTTCATAAGAGCACCCCACCCGCCCCTGCGAGCTATATCAACAAGAAACGAAAGTTCTTCAATAATGTCTGCTCAACAATCCCCTCGCCCTCTGGGAG
>CAZEZQ010000445.1:5038-5342 GCA_964516245.1 uncultured bacterium
GGCTAAAGCACGTGAAAGGGTGAAATTTAATGTTCCTAATTCTATTGATAAATAGTGTGGATACCATATTGTTGCAACAGTCATTATAATAAATGCTTGTAATGGTTTTTGTGTGTAAACAAAATAGAATAATATTATCGTGATAAAAAAAGTAAATGTAGCCATAGTAAATTTTGTAGAATACGTTAATTTAAGCTATATAATAATCTAGCCAATCTATCAATTTTTATTTCGGATGCGTTATTTAAAAGCACCCCACCCGCCCCGGCGGGCTATATCAAGATGAAACACAAAGTGTAGGGTG
>CAZEZQ010000446.1:0-5316 GCA_964516245.1 uncultured bacterium
CTCCCGATATTGGTTCTTTCGAGACTCTATTTCAACCTGCTGGCATTCCCCTAAAAAATATGACCATAAGAAAACACCAGATTCGATGAAGAGTTTACAGTTTACGGGATTTATATTACAAATTTTTTGTTTTTTTAAGTGATGAATGGCGGAGAACAATGAGAAAAGTCAAACCCCCTGATTATACTATCCCATTAATTTATGAAGGGGCTGCCTATTCTCCAACAAATGGCATCGCTAGTGCCGGCTTCTTGTATATCGACATTCGCGGCAATCAATATCCAACAATGGAATTGGATACTGAAATCAAGCAAGTGCCCCAAATGATGGAACCCCCTTTCGAAAAACATCCCTGGTCACAGAGAATTTACTAATGACGAAGCGGCAAAAAGTCTGATCCATCAAACGGACACACAATATAATAACATGGTTATTTAATCTGCACTTTATGGTGTTGCAGGCGAGGACGCCTGCGCTCCAAAAAAGACTTTTTGCCGAATCGTCACTAATGATTCTTTCATTTGTCATCTGAATATATTCAATTCTAATCATTGGCTCACACAATCTTTACAATTCAAAATCCACATGGATGGCTTTTTTGAAAGGGAGTACTATGATAAATTTCACATACATTCTGAATGGGGAGACATGCAGAATCGATCTTTGAGAAAACAACTTTGGAAGTTCATCGAAAGAAGGAGATTGCGTTTATGAATGAAGTGGAAATTGGAAAAAAGAGGAACATAGCAGTCGTAGGCCAGCATGGATCCGGCAAGACCTCGCTGCTCGAAGCGATGTTGTATCACACTGGACAGGTGGATCGTCTTGGCCGGATCAACGACAAAAATACGTTTGCGGACTATTTTGAGGAAGAAAAAGACAAGCAGATGACCGTCACCTCAAAGTTGATCCATATTACCTACAATGGCGTGGAATTGAATTTCATCGATACGCCGGGGTACACCGATTTTGTTGGGGATATAGAGGGAGCCATTCACGCCGCCGACGGGGCTTTATTGGTAATCAACGCCCAATCTGGGGTTGAGGTCGAGACAGAACGAATTTGGAAATGGTTAAACGATTACGACAAACCGCGCTCTGTGGTTATTAATCAGATGGATAAAGAGCGTGCTGATTTTCGAATGTGCCTTGAATCGCTTGAAAGCGCTTTAGGAGCAAAAATTTGTCCGACACGATTGCCGCTTGGTGAAGGAGAGAACTTTAAGGGGGTAATCGATCTCATCACCGATAAAGTGCTTTATTTTAATAAAAAAGGCGGCGTAGAAAAATCGGAAGATATTCCTGCCGACATCGTTGACGATGTGGAAGAATGGCACAGCAAAATGATTGAAGCGGCCGTCATGAACGATGAAGAATTGATGGAACGTTATCTCAACGATGAAAAACTTTCTTACGATGAAATTCGCCATGGGTTGCATGATGGCGCATTGAGTGGAGATATTGTGCCGATATTCGTAACCAACGCGTATGATTGCATCGGCATCTCAACGTTGTTGGATGGGCTTGTGAACTACATGCCCGAACCCAATGCCAAACCCACATATTTAGGCAAAAAGAAAGATTCAGATGATCCGATCCGGCTTGAAGTCAGTGAAAACGGGGAAGCCATGGGGTTTGTGTTCAAAAGTATGAATGATCCTTATGCCGGTAAGGTTTCATTTGTACGCGTTTTTAGTGGATCGTTTGAGCCCGAATCGGAATGGGTAAATCGCACAAAAGAGAAAAAAGAACGTGTCGGCCATATTTTGGCGATTAGTGGAAAAAATCATAAAAGCATTGCTCATGCCCGTGCGGGCGATATTGTTGCAGTGAGCAAAATCGACTCTTTCGATACAAACGATACGTTATCCAATACAGCGGGTGATACTCTGGTGTATCCCACAGAATACCCGCAAGCACCTATCCATATGGCGTTGCATGCCAAAAACAAAGCGGATGAAGACAAGATTGGAACGTCATTGCCGAAAATCATAGCCGGTGATCCAACCATTAAAATTGAGCGCAATCCAGAAACCCATGAAATCGTACTTCATGGCGCCGGGCAGCTGCAATTGGAACTTATCGCTCAGAAGTTGCGTAAGAATTACAATTTGGATGTGGAATTGAAAATCCCCAAAGTGGCTTATCGTGAAACCATCATAGCCAATGGCGAAGGGCGCTACCGCCATAAAAAGCAATCAGGCGGCAAGGGCCAATTTGGCGAAGTTCAGTTTCGTATTAAGCCGTTGGAACGTGGCGCTAATTTTGAATTTATTAATAGAATTTTTGGTGGTGCGATCCCCAGCAAGTTTATCCCAGCCGTAGAAAAGGGCGTTCAAGAGGCCATGACAAGAGGGATTATTGCGGGGTATCCGGTTGTGGATGTGTCGGTTGAAGTTTTCGACGGCCAATACCATGATGTCGACTCATCCGAAATGGCCTTTAAAATAGCTGCATCCATGTGCTTTCGCCAGGTAGCCCGTGAAAAATGCAAACCTATCTTGCTGGAACCGATTATGAATGTTGAAGTAAATGTTCCCGAATCGCAGATGGGTGATGTGATGGGTGATTTGAATTCCCGGCGAGGCCGTGTGCAGGGGATGGAACCGATTGAGGGAGAAGGTAGAGAACTGATTAAAGCGCAGGTACCTCTTGCAGAAATGTATACATATTCAATCGATTTGCGTTCGATCAGCCGGGGACGTGGGATGTTTACAATGGAATTTTCTCACTATGACCCCGTTCCACATGATTTGCAAGAAAAAATCGTGGCTGAAAGCAAATTAGAAGATTTAGAAGAGGAGTAACCTTAAGAAGTTATATGATTCGTCGATACTGGTATCAGGTTGAATGGGAGTAGTGGACGAAAAAATGCCAGGAAAACGAATCTCAGACGAAAATAACCGGTCTGATCGGGATCCTTTGAACGAACGTGCCGATTTTAAGGAAATCGATCATGATTTCCGAAAACGTTTGGATAATATGGTCCCCGATCATCTGGCCGAACGAATCAAGCAGATTATGGAACGCCGTCTGCGTGAATATCGGGAGAATAATTCCGACGAGTCGGAGATTGTATGAGAATTCATGCATAACAATGAAAAAACCGGTTCAATATGAGCCGGTTTTTTATTGGGTATTTTTAGAGGCAAACCATTTGGATATCCAATACACCGGCAGCCCAGTCAAAACGAGTGCGAATCCCTTCCATGCCCCATAGGGGGCAATGGCATTTCCATAATTGAAACTGCTATACATCAACATGACACAAACAGCAATGTAAAGAAGTGGAATAATGGGATAAAGAGGTACATAAAATGGCCGTTCTATATGAGGTTCACGAAAACGTAGAATAATTAATGACAGGCCTACCATTGCCATAAAAAGCCAATGCGCGGCTGCGGTGAAAATAACCAATTCTTCGAATGTCCCCCAAAGAATCAATCCGCAAGAGATGGCACATTGCAAAAGAAAAGCGGTGTAGGGCACTGAGGCTTGTTGATTCCAAGAACCTAAAAAGCGGAATAAGGTGTGGTCTTGCCCAAAGGCATGATAAATTCGGCCTCCAACTAAAACCATTCCATTGACCGAGGCTAGTGCGCAGATTATGACAATGAGCGCCATTATGGTTCCGCCAGTCAAGCCAAAATTCTCTTCCATTAAAACTGACATAAAACCGTTGGTGGAACTTAACTCTGAAGGATTGAAGACTCTGAGCAAAGCGGCGTTGATTAGCACATAAATAATAGTGACAATACCAAGCCCGATCATCAGGGCGCGAAAAATATTTTTTTGTGGATTTTTTACTTCAGCGGCGACGAATGCGCAATCGCTCCACCCCCCGAATGTGAGTTGGACGAAGATGGTTGCGAGAAAAAATGCGCCGATCGTTATTCCCGTACTGCTGGAATCTGATGTGATTGGCTCTGCGGGAGGGACAATGAAGAAGGCGGTTCCAATCACCAATGTTAGACCGGCCACTTGCAAAATAGCCAAAATATTTTGGGTCCATTTGCCTTTATTTAACCCCAAACAGTTCAAGATTGTGAAAAAAATCACGGCCCCAAGCGCATAGGCGGTTTTTGCGCCGGGAAATGAAACAATCTGAGCGCCATATTCGGCTGCGATGAACGCCATCATGGCGATGCTGCCGCTGTGGATAACCCACAAACGTCCCCAGGCATAAAGAAATCCGGCCCAAAGCCCGTATGTGTGGTCGAGAAAAAAATAATCTCCCCCTTCGCGGGGATAGGCTGAAGCCAGTTCGGCATAGCACAACGCTCCAATGAACGCCAAACCGCCACCAAGCACCCATGCGAACATGATCAATTCCCATGAGCCCAATAAGCCTGCGATATCAGATGGAGTGCGGTAAATGGAACTGCCGATGATAATACCGATAATAATGCAGATAACATCGAAAACGCCGAGTGTGCGGGGGATGGAATGTTGGTTTTGAGTTTCGTGTTTATTCATATTGAAATCACTGTGTTGTATTGGTATTGAGTTTTGCTATGGAAATTTGAATATTGTGACTTCATATAGGTTTTTCTACCAGAGCAGCGGTATTTGTTCTCGTAAGATTCGTACAATTTGGGTACAATACGTTTGTTAGAGGATAATCCAAAGGATTTAGAAACATGCACCCCGCTATTTTTGAACTGAAAAAAAGGCTTGAAGAACGTTATGGCGAACGTTTGGTTCGTTTTATCGTTTTCGGTTCGTACATTCGTGGTGACAACACGCCAGAGTCGGATATCGATATTTTGGTGACACTGAAGGGTCATGTGGATTGGAAAACCAAATTCGAGGTTCTTGATATATCATTCAAGATCGAATTGGAACATGATTTGATTTTTGATATAAAAGTATATTCAGAAGAAAAGATCGAACATACTATTATTGGGGCTACACCCTTTATTGAAGCTGTAAAAAAGGAGGGTGTAAGAATATGAATGATGACGAAAGGAGTAAAATCTGTGAATATAGATTGAGACGCTCGAAAGAAACGTTGAATGGAGCGAAAATTTTGTTTGATAATAATCAAATGTTTGGGGCTGCAAATCGAATTTACTATTCTTTATTTTATGCAGTGAGTGCTTTAGCCGTAGCGTACAAATTTGAAACATCAAAACATACGGGATTACGTTCTTGGCTGAATAAGAACATTATCAAGGAAAATAAAATTGAAAGTGAAATGGGAATATTGTATAACAAGGCTTTTGATTTGAGGAATGAAGGTGATTACCAAGATTTCACTGAAATGGATTCAGAAATTCTACAACAAATGCTTCAGGAGGCAGAACCGTTTATCAA
>CAZEZQ010000447.1:0-5316 GCA_964516245.1 uncultured bacterium
AACAAAACCGCCCCAACGGGGCATTATATGATAGCCAGGGGCATCGCCCCTGGAAATTGAAATTTTCACCCCCAAGCCCTGAAAAGGGCGTTATAAGGGCTCTGAGTTATTAACATTTCGAAAAATCCTGAGAGTCAATCTCTCAAAATCAGTACATTAAAATCAAACATAACCAGTAGTCCATGACATTTGAATATGTTGGCACAAAGGGCAGCATCGGCTTCCAGCCGGTTCATTTTTCTCGCAGCCGTGCAAACCATTAAGTTCATTAGGTCTTTTTGGTCCTTTAGGTCCTTTTGAAACCCACAATTTCAAATATCATAAACAACTACAATACAAAATGCTTTTTATTAATTTTTGCGGGAGGAAATCATCAATTTCATGAAAAACTTTACCCGAACCAACTCAAACGGACACGATCCCATCACCAACACCGCTTACGTGAGCAAACTCAACAAAATTAAAGTCCTAAATCACATCCGAAACCGGCAGTCCCTCACCCGGCCTGAGATTGCCAAAGAAATCGGTCTGAGTTTGCCAACCGTCAATCGCCTGGTGGATAGTTTGATTTTCCAGGATGGCTTGGTGAAAGAAGTGGGCAAAGGCGCTAGTACTGTCGGCCGCCCCCCCAAACTAATTGAATTCGCCGGTGCCGACCACTATGTGATCGGCATCAGCATTGGCAATACCTATATTTCCGGTTTGCTTACCGATTTGAACGCCCAAATCATCACCGAACACCGCATCTCAACCACTCACAATCACAGTTTCAACAATATTACCAAGCGCACGGCAAAACTTGTCAACGACTTGGTCGAGCGCTCTGGCATCGAGTTCGATCAAGTGTTGGGAATCGGCCTTGCCATTGGTGGAGTGATTGATGTACACAAAAACCAAATTTCCTATTCTGCCGGGTTTGACTGGAAAGACAAAGACATCGGCAGTGCGCTTGGCGAGTTGATCGATAAACCCATAATTTTTGACAACAACGCCCGGGTGATGGCCTTGGGTGAACTGTGGTATGGAATTGGTGACCGGATTTCCAATTTTGTGTGCATCTTGTTGGGCTATCGCATCGGGGCGGCATTTATTATGGATCGCTCCCCCTTTTTTGGGTCTCAAGGCATGGTGGGTGAATTCGGCCACGCCCCCCGCGATCCACACAGCAATATTGAATGTTCTTGCGGCAATTATGGCTGCATGGAAGTCATGGGATCAGGCTCCGGCATCGCGCGCCACGCTCAAGAAGGCCTACAAAACACAAATCAAGAAAGCCTTCTGCGCGAAATGTGTGATGATCTGTCAAATATAACAGCCGAAAAAGTGGCGCAAGCAGCCAATCAAGGCGATGCGTACGCGAT
The DNA here is from genome assembly GCA_964516245.1 of uncultured bacterium. GTDB lineage: Bacteria > Hinthialibacterota > Hinthialibacteria > Hinthialibacterales > Hinthialibacteraceae > CAZEZQ01. The sequence goes on from CAZEZQ010000447.1 coordinate 1,362, forward strand.
TCAAGTGATGGATCAAGCCGCCTACTACATTGGCGTTGGAATCGCCAATCTCATCAACTTGAACAACCCCCGCGCCGTCGTATTTGGAGGCGGTTTAATAAAAGCCGGTGATAAATTTTTGCAGAAAATCCAAGAAACGGCACGTCAACGCGCCTTAAAACGGCTTGCCAAAGATGTTCTGTTCCAAAAAGCCTCCTTAGGCCAAAAAAGCAAAGAAATGGGCGCTGTTGCATTGATACTAAACGAAATTTTGAACTTAAACATCGTAGCCACCCCCCCAACCACCCAAGCCTCCAAAGTATCCGAACCCTCCTAATCCACTAGAACTCCATCCAGCGCGGGCAAGAAATGGGTGGCACAGGTTTCTTAACCTGTGCCTAAATCTTGTATGAACTTTGGATGGCTCAGCACGGGTTGAAAAACCCGTGCCCCTCAAAATTTGTTCATATCTAAACATAATGAAATTAGATGTAGTTGTTACGTATCCTTTTAGCCGAATGAAAAAAATTTCCCAGCCCCAACGGGGCGCCATATGGTAGCCAGGGGCAATCGCCCCTGGAAAAAAGAAACACAATACCCTAGCCCTGTAAGGGCAAAATAAAAATGTTTTCAGATGTCGGGTGGCAAGGGTAGAATAAGCAACATTCTACCCTATCACCCAAACTACAAAGGCCACCCGTCCCCGCGCTGCATTGTCACCCACATGGAATGAGATCATTATTGCTTCGATATTGGTAATTGGCGAATACGTACAGTGTATTCTTCTAAAATAATAATAGAGCCCTTTTGTAATGGCTCTTGAATTTCACCCCATACATTGAACATTCGATTGAACATGATATGAATTTGATTTTTCTGCAATCTAAATATAATCACTGATGGAAAAGTGTCCCCAGAAAAGGCTAGCAAATGCCCATAATCAAGATCATTTGTGATAATGATTTCATTATTGTTCTTGGCAACTTCAATAATGGTTATATCTTTTGCATCGTACATACCAATTTCGGCAACGTGCCGAAATTCAAAACCTTTTGATAGTAATCGATCTCCAAACGTCCGTGGAATATTCATATTCAACAGAAATTTCATCATGTAGAACTTTCAGGAATAGGGACAATTCGCTCTTCCATGGCAGATGCCGCAAAGGCAAGAGCTTGTTGGATATCTTCTTTTTCCAATTCCGGCCACTCCTTCAACATATCTTCCGTTGTCATTCCTGAACTCAGATAGCCAAGTACAGTGGCAACCGGCATCCGCATACCACGTATGCATGGTTTTCCAAAACATTTCTCTGGATCAATCGTGATTCGATCAAATTGAAAATGACGAATTTCCATTATGTTCTACCTCAAACTGTAGTATCGATATCAAATCAAGTATATACGATTTCCTTGTAGTCTCGTAGGATAGATGGGTTACGTCTTTTTAACCCATCAATTGCATGCTATCGTAAATCACACATTAAAGTATATGAAGGTACGGCAGCATAACAGAATATCGAAGGCCTTATACACCATATGCAATTTATTTCTTCCCGGTTATGCCGTATGAGATAAGGAGAAAATAATGGAAGTAATACAACTTTCTAATTTTCAATATATTGTTACCGGTATTATTGACTCAGTAATCAGTTCTCATCAGTCTGTACTGATAAGCGATAAAGGAAAATTTCTGGTTAAAATTGTCCCGCTTTCCTCTCCTGAACAGGATTCATGGTTAGGCTGCATGAGAGGTACAGGAAAAATTACAGGAGATATTGGTTCTCCCGCAGAAGATATTGGTGTATGGAAAGTCCTTTCAGAATGAAATATCTGTTGGACACACATATATGGCTATGGAGTCTCATGGAGCCTGAAAAACTTGATGAGGATATTGCACAGGTGCTTGAGAACAAAGACAATGAACTGTTCATATCCCCGATTACTGTATGGGAAACTCTGATTCTCGCTGAAAAAGGCAGAATTGAACTCAGGCCCTCACCGAATGAATGGATAGTTCAGGCTCTCAAACGTAGTCCTGTAAAAGAAGCGAAGTTGTCACACTCAATTGCCATCAAAAGCAGACAAATCGAATTTCCGCATAAAGACCCTGCTGACCGTTTTATTGCTGCGACAGCGTGGAAAAATGACCTGATATTGAGTACCGAAGACGAAATACTGAAAGAATCAAAACAGATAAAGTTATTCAAAACGGCATAACCAAACGCTCATCCGGACAACCCTATCGGGCTGCCGATTATGGTGAACATTAGCATTTATATAAATAAGAATGTAGAGACATGAAAAAGAAAATCGCATATCGGTTTAGGATAGAGTTGATGGGAATTGAACCAATGATATGGCGGGTAATTGAAGTTCCATCCACGTACACATTTTGGGATCTTCATGTGGCCATACAAGATTCAATGGGCTGGCTAGATTACCACCTGCACTCATTTAGCCTTTTACCACCAAGAAAGCGAGAGCCAATTCTGATCGGAATTCCAGATGACGACTTTGAAGAGAATACTCTCCCAGGTTGGGAAATACCGATAAAGCAATTCTTTCATGAGCCAGGTGACGAGGCAATCTATGATTACGATTTTGGTGATGGCTGGAATCATAGTGTAGTTCTGGAAGGAATATATCTTCAAGAGAATGAAAAGAAATATCCAAGCTGTTTATATGGAGAACGTGCATGCCCGCCAGAAGATTGTGGCGGCATTTCAGGTTATTACAATCTGCTTGATATCCTTCAAGACAAAGATCATGAAGAATATGGCGATATGAATCAATGGTTAAAAGGACATGCAAAAAACTACTACCCTTATAATCCTGAGTACTTCAACCCAGACGAAGTGGTGTTTTGGAACCCAAAGAAAAGATGGAAAATCGCGTTCCAAGATGAACAATAAATATTAACCAAAAAGTATCCATTTAGCAGTATGAAAAACAAATATTCCCAGCCCCTATCTTTGTGACATATGTCCAGAAGGTAAGGGCGGAATACACAACGATTAAAACATGGAGAAAATTCAAACGATCCTGTCTTGTTTACCAAGATAATACAATATAAAGTACAAACACCATTCAATAAATCATTATGCCGGAGCTGAAAGATAGAAAATGCCATACTCGCTTTTTTACAATTATTTTCCTGAGATCGCCGAGAATGAAACCAGAACAGTCACTGTGCTTGATCTTTCAGAAATCAACTTGCCACCCGCAGATTATTCCTTTCTTGAAATGTTTTGCGATGAACCTGGTTGCGATTGCCGCCGGGTTTTCATATCGGTGGTGTCATCTCTTAATAATGAGATACAGGCAGTGATTGCGTGGGGATGGGAAAAACGGGAATTTTATGAAAAATGGATGGGGGACAGTGACCCGCATTTTATTGATGATCTTAAAGGCCCGGTGTTGAATCTTGCTAGCCCTCAATCAAATTTAGCCCCTGCCCTTTTAGATTTGTTTCAAAATGTATTGCTTAAAGATGCTGCTTATGTAGATAGGATAAAACGGCACTATGCTATGTTCCGCCAAAAGATTGACAACAATACAACCCCAACAGGTTCGAATAAAATGAAAAAAGGCAAAAAAAAGAACAGAAAGTCATAGCACTTTTCATTCGCCACTCGCCACAAATCACTGTTTTTAAGTTCGAGTGGCACGATGGTGGGAGTACTGGAACATTGATCAAAAATGTATCATATCCCACAAGCTTTCAAGGGCAGAAAAATCTATATTCTATCCTTGATTCATAAAGTATATTGGCTGCCCAGTCATACCTCCACAATCTTAATCCGTGAATATTTGTTTGAGCCTACATTTATATACAAATTTCTTTTAACAAGATTCATACGGCAATAATAGTTTCTTCTCATAACATGAAGTTGTCAATATCATTTTGTTAATATGTTTAGTTAAGCAATATGGCAAGAAATGGGTGGCACAGGTTTCTTAACCTGTGCCTAAAG
>CAZEZQ010000448.1:0-5315 GCA_964516245.1 uncultured bacterium
CTCGGGTGGGTTGAGCCGGATCGGTGGTGTGGATCGGGCATGAAAATGCTCGAACAAATGCAGCAATAAGTAGCTGAATAACCCAAAAAAGCCCATTTTCACAGCCACCCAAAGATACGTATTGTGCACACCGAGAAGATTGGTTCGGGGTATGTAAATCACCATCGGCATCACTCCCCCTAGTCCGATGCCGGTGAAGGGGTGTTTTTCAATGCTTATCATGGCGTTGCGCCATTCGATCAAACGGTAATAAGCGCTGCTTTCTTTCGTGGGGGTGAAAATAGAACCGGCGCGGCGCATAAACGGTTCGAATTGCCCAGCACCGATCACCACGAGAATCATAATCAAGCCGGCTATAAAAGCTAGAAAAATCAGGCGGAAACGGGCCTTGCCGCCTTGCAGCCAAAATAATACGGCCAATCCAACCACAAAAGCGACATAATACGCTCTTTTATAGGAGAATAAAAACGAGAAGAAAACAGCCGGGATCATCAAAAGAAAAAATCGTTTCCACTTAAGAGGCACCCGTTCCACCACAAACACCGCCAAAAAAAGCATGAATGTGACGAAATTCAGCGAGTCTCCCCACCCTGTGAAGATGGCGCGTATCTGCCATTTGATCATCAGGCCGCTGCCCCCTAAATACATCCAAACCCCCTTCCATGCCTGCAGCACGAGCCCTATAAAATAAATCAGAAGAAACATATTTAAAGCTTCTTTTGAGCGCAGTAAATTTACAGTCAGAAAATAGGCAATAAAAAAATGCAATAAGCGCCGGGGTTCAAACATTCGGGTTGGGTCGCCATACATATAAATGCATACCAGATACCCGAAGAGACACATGGCGGCATACAGAAATATTTCAGGGTCCAATCGGGTTCCATACAGCCGGCCTTTGCGCTGCAGCACAGTGGCGCATACCAAACCAATAAGCACAACTTCAAAAATATTGATCCCTATTCCAGGCAGTGGGGTGCGGTAAATGGTTTGAGCCAGTTTTTCAGTGGCTAACAAAACATCTTCTTCAAACATCGCCATTGCGGCGAAGTAAAGGGCGAATGCCAGGTCGGGCCGAATCAACAAGAGGATAACCCCAAACAACCCAGCCGGGACCAAGACCGGGGTATAAGGAAAATAAGCGATCGATGCTATCGAAAGCAGGGCGGCTACGGCGCTCCACAGGGCAATCCAACGAGGCTCCCAATGTTGGGCGTTTGAGACCCCAAAGCGAGAAAAATTAGTGGAGAATGATGAAAGTGACATGGTCTATTGAATGGATTCCAAATATTCCTGCATTTCTGCTAAAGCGTGTTGATCACCGGTGCGTTTGGCGGCTTCGATTCCTTCTTGTAGCCGTTTGACGGCATCGTCTTCGCGGTCGGCCTCAACCAAATATTGTCCATACATAAAATAGGCCGGAACGTAATCAGGATGCCGCTGAATGAGTTCTTCGAACTGGGCAAAGGCTTTCTCAGTATCGCCGGCTTTATGGTACTCCAAAGCCAAGCCATAGCGGCTGAAGTCGTCGTTGGGATCATTTTTGACTATTTCCTTAAGCATTTCCAGGCGATTCGGCTGTTCCATAAAAATTCTTTGACTCCCTTTCCAAACGAAATTGTGATAGTGTAATCCAAAAACAACTAATTTGAAAATGCGTTGGTAATTGTGCATTGGTAATTGTGAAAGCAGAGATTAAACTTTCTCTAAGAGGGCCAGACACAGAAGTGAGTATACGCTATGGATGAAAATACCGATTTCCCAATAGACCTGGAATTGTATTTCAATACAGAAGGGCACCGTCCGAATGCGGGCGAGTTGTTGTCAATGCTGCCCTTGAGTGTATTGATATTGGATGAAGATTTCAAAATATTGCGGTTGAACCGTTGGGCTCAACAAATGATCGGTCCGAACGATTTTTGGCAAGGGAGACCCATAGAAGACTTATGCTATGACCGCGTAGACCCAACTGTTGTGCGGCATCATCTTACGGCCGGTATCGAAGCCCCCTTGTATCTGTCGATCAAAGATTTTCGAGAAAATGCGGTTGAGGTGCGAATGTACACAACCTTCTTGAATCACCGGCATTATTTGTTTTTTCAAGACAATCCAGAATTGCAAACGCTGGAAGAAGAACTGCGAAACTTTAAAATTGCCATCAATTCGGCAGACGACGCGATTTTTATATTTGATTATGTGGGCCGTATATTTTACACCAACCCCTCTTTTGAATATCAATTGGGCATCTCGTATACGCAAATCATTGGTTCGGATGTAAACCGGTATTGGGGAGATGATCTGCAAGATTACCATTCGTTGTGGAACCACATCCGCAATGGCAATCCCTGGGCGGGTGAGATCAAATGCAGACGGGGCGACGGCTCGGTATTTGATGTTGAAGTGCGCATCACCCCCATTTATGATGAAACCAAACATGTGGTGGCGCATATTTGTGTACAGCGAAATATCACCCAGCGAAAAGAGTTGGAAAAACAGCTGGAAGATTATTCGCAGAATCTGGAACGAAAAGTCGGTGAACGGACTGAAGCGCTGGAGAAACTGCATGAAATATCCGAACTGTTTCATAGCACGGATACCTTAGACAAACGAATCAAATTGGTATTGATTGCCGCCACGGCGGGCGAAACGTTTCGCTTCAACCGCGCGTTTTTATTGCTCTACAACCGAGAGAAGCATGAATTGCAAGGCCGGGCGGCAATCGGACCGGCCGACCCCGAAGAAGCGGGGGTCATCTGGCAAATGGTGAAGTCGCTGCCCAGCGATGGAACACTTTCGGGAGCGATGCAAGCCTATTTGAATTCGGCTGCCCATCGGGACCATTACGTCAATCAAATTGCGGAACGATTGACCACCTCTATGGATAACGAAAATTCGATTTTGGTCAAAGCATTGAAACAAGATGAATGTTTGATGGTGGTTCGAGGCAGTTCTGAAATATCGTTCGACCGTTCGATCATCAATATGTTGGGGACGGATAGTTTTGCCGTGGTGCCCTTAACGGTCTCAGGGTCTCCGATTGGCGTACTATTGGTTGACAATGCGATCACACACCGCACAATCTCCCCCGAAGATATGACCATGTTAGACATCTTATGCAACCAGGCGGCATTGGCGATCGCGCATGCGCAAACTATGGAGCAACTGGCCCAAAACGTGAAAGAACTGGAAGCAGCCAATGAAGAAATTCGCCGGCGGCAAGAGCAGCTGATTGAAACCAGCAAATTTGCCGCTTTGGGGCAAATGGCGGCAACGGTAGCGCATGAAATACGAACCCCACTGGTAGCCATCGGTGGTTTCGCCAATATGCTGCTAAAAAAACATAATGAAGAAGATGCAGATTATAATTATATCAACATTATCCGCGACGAAGCATTGCGGTTGGAAGATGTGTTGAATCGGCTGCTCTTTTACGCACGGCCTTCAACACCCCAAAAAGTCAAGAATAATCTAAATGATTTGATCAATAGTGTGCTGCACTTTATCCAATCCGAACTCAATCTCTACGATGTGGTTGCCGAGACCAAGTTGCAGCCCAATTTGCCGAAATTTCCATTCGACCGCGATTTATTGCGTCAAGTTTTGATTAATCTCCTACAAAACGCTATTCAATCTATGGAAAATGGTGGTACACTGACAATTGAAACTTATTGTGATGAACATTCTGTTTCTTTGCGAGTCAGTGATACGGGGGTGGGAATCGCTCAAGAGAATTTGGACAAAATATTCGAGCCCTTCTTTTCCACCAAACATGCCGGGACAGGACTGGGATTGCATGTGTCTCAACGAATTGTAGAAGGTCATGGAGGTGAGTTACAAATTGACAGTGAATTGGGTGAAGGGACAACTGTGCTAATTCGTTTTCCGAGGGAGTAGGGCCTATCATGAAAAAGATATTGATCATAGACGACGAAGCCCATTTACGAGAACTATACCGCGCCGAGCTAATGGAAGAAGGCTATGAAGTGTGTTTGGCAAAAGACGGATTTGAAGGCGTGGAATTGTGCAAGAACGAAAGTCCCGATTTGGTAGTAGTCGATATACGCATGCCGGGGATGGACGGTCTGGAAACCATATCAAAAATTTTAGACCAACAGAAAAAAATTCCGATTGTGATCCATTCGGCCTACCCTCATTATCAAGACAATTTTATGAGTTGGAATGCGGATGCCTTTGTCATAAAATCGGGAGATTTGAGTTCGCTCAAAGAAAAAATCAATTCATTCTTACAGGATAACGCTCAGGCATCATAATACGCTCTACAGACAGATGTTCTAAATCATAGGATACGTTTTCATCGGGCAGGAGTATGAGTCGACTAACACCATCGTTGTTAAAAAACACATTGACAATCATTCTTGCGGGAGGTCAAGGGGAACGCCTCTATCCCCTCACCAAAGACCGTTCCAAACCTTCGGTTCCATTTGGGGGCAACTACCGAATTATTGATTTTACCCTTTCCAACTGCATCAATTCCGGCTTGCGCCGGATGTTTGTATTAACCCAGTACAAATCGCAATCTCTCAATCAACATATTCGCCACGGCTGGTCGATTTTTCATTATGAATTAAACGAATGGATTGAAACCATCCCCCCACAGCGGCGAATGACCAACAATTGGTATCAGGGCACAGCCGATGCCGTTTATCAGAATATATATCTGCTGGAAGAGTTGCGGCCAGAGCGGGTCTTGATATTGTCGGGCGATCACATTTATCGAATGGATTATTACGACCTGCTTTGCTTTCATGAAGAAAAAGACGCCAAAGTGACATTGGCCAGTTTTGAGTATCCACGTGAAGAATCTTTTCCGTTTGGCGTCATTCATGTGGATGAAAATGACCGGGTTATCGATTTTGTGGAAAAACCGCCCGACCCGCCCGGCATTCCCGGCAAACCAGAGCGATCCCTCATTAATATGGGCATCTATGTGTTTGATACCAAAACCCTGGTGCGGGCTTTGATTGATGACGCCAAAAACGAACAATCGGCCCATGATATGGGGAAAAATATTTTTCCGGCGATGGTAGAACAAAGCAACGATGTTTTTGCTTACTCATTCATGCGGCAGGGTGAAGAGCAGTATTGGCGCGATGTGGGAACCATCGACAGTTATTTTGAAGCCACCATGCATCTGCTGGACCCGGATCACCGTTTTGATTTAATCTCCGAAGACTGGCCGTTTCGCACCGAACAACTGCAATTGCCGCCCTCACGGATGAATTTGATCGCCCGGCAAAATGGCCGGATGGAACGCGCCATGATTTCGGGTGGCTGCAATATTGAAGGCGATATTATCA
>CAZEZQ010000449.1:0-5297 GCA_964516245.1 uncultured bacterium
AAAGGTTTGTTCGCCACCGCCGCCAAAGTGGGCGCTCAAATTGATTTGAATGCTCTGCGGGGGGATGAGAATGTTGTATTCCTCATGGGGATTCATTTTCATATCGATGGAACCCTTGCGGCGATTGACGTAATTGTTGGGATTGATGAGTGCGCTGTTTTCATAACTGATTTGAGACAAGGGTTCGAATTCTCCCGTGGTTTGGTTTTGGATGTGCAGTTCGTATTCGGTTTTTTGGGGTTTGCCATTGGAGAGATTGATGATATTGCCAATGCGGCCGCTGGGATAATTTCCCCTTCGGTTGTTATTGATATTGCCGTAGCTCATGGAGTGATAATTCATGCGAATGTAGAGGTTTTTGATCTCGGAACCAATCAATGGAACTTTGGTAACCATGCTCCATTCGTTTTTGAGATTGGGCATAATGCTGATGGCATCCCCACGGCCGAAAGGATTGCTGCCAAAAAATTGTCCCGAGAGAGTGTCTTGAGAGACGGCCCGCCAGCTTTCGGGGGGGAATTCGACCCGGCCTTGGTAGTGGCGTTCAAAGGGGAAGATAACACAAAGCAGGGCTTCTCCTTTTGGGTCAACGGTAGAGCCTTCAATGTTGAAATCGAGCATGGGGGCATCGATCTGGGCCATGAAAATACCATGGCTTTGCAGGGTTTGATGCTGCATGAGATAGGCAGGATAGGCGGATTTGAGGTAGTTGTTCATCAATTCCTGCGAATTGCGTTCTCGATTGGGGCCTGGAGAAAATCCTCTTCCCCAGCGGAAGCGGTTTTGAATATCATTCAACACATTGGGGAGATCAAAGCGTTCCATCTCACGTTCCCGCCGTGCGATTTCAAGAGTTTGGCCTTCGTTAATGTCTTCGAGGAGAAACCGGTATTCAGGGATCACAATCACGGGGCTGCGCAGGAGATAACCGGTTTTGTTCGTGAGGGTGGCATTGACGGCATTGTTGCCGTAGGTGAAATCGATGTTGAGGCCATCACCGATAGGCCGGCTATGTTCGGCTTTCAGTATGCGTTGAGACCAATGGTAGATCAAATAATCATCGATGCGCGTTTGTCCGGGAGAATCGAAATAGATTTGCAGAGTATCATCGATGGTGACGTTGGCGCCACGGCGAGGATTGTTCATCACAGGCAGCATTGGATAGGCGGTGGGGTTGTCAAAGATGAGGGTATACCACCGCCGTACCGGCGAATAGATCGAGCAATAGGTCGTCGATTGAGCCACATTGGCATTGTTGGCGGCTTCGAGAATGCTGATTTCCTGCACGGCCACATGGCCTTGTTGGCGCAGGGCGCCGATGTAATACGCGCCGTAAGCAAAAATCAACGCCCAAATGGGGACCGTGAGCCATGCCCATTCAAGGCGTTTGAACATGCGAAAGACAATGTAGTTAATGGGTACGACGATTAGAATATACAACCCCAAATAAAGGGCGATAAATTGCGTGCTGGGCAATTCAGCCTGCACCAGCCAGCGCAAAAAGGTATTGATCACAGTATCCATTTGGCTGATTATGGTATTGTTGTTGGTTGTTGTACGTTGTATGAGTTGTTTGATCAGCCCCGCTTCATGCAATCGGTCTTCGAAAATTGGCCGTTTCCAAGAACTGGCGATCCACATGATTCGGCCGGCGCCCCATTGTTTTTCGACAATTAGCGGAGTTTCGCCCGCTTTGAGCCAGACCCGGAGTGAATCGGGTTCGAGAAGCGTACCGGTGGCCGCCACCTGAGAACTCGCCAATTTCCCCTGAGAATTATCCACCGGGCACACCAGTTCCGTGCCTGCTTCCAAAGTTGTGGAACCCTCCATGGAAACCGGAACATACAATTGCAGCGCTGATTCGTCGAGCGCTTGCCAGGCAGAGCCGGCGCACAAGATGAGGGTGCCACCCATTTGTATCCATTTGTCGAGGGATTCGGATTGGGTGGGTGACATGCTGAAGTCCGGGGCATCGTCCCACAGCAATACATCGATGTTTTGATAGCCCACCCAAGAGCGCGACAGCAAAGGAGTTGAGGTATAAAGTAAATCCAAAACCGAGGTTGGATCGTAATCCAAGGTTGCCAAGATGTGGTCGTGCGTGCCGCGTTCGGATGAAAGAATGGCGGCAAACAGGCTGTTTTCTTCTAAACCCGAAGTAGCTGTGACCAATCCAAGGGGGATCACTTCACTATCGGTTTCGATGGTGAACTCCATTTCGTCAAGATAATCGGGGATGTAGACAAAGAGGGAATACGATTTTCGCGTCTGGGGGGCTTGATCAACCGGAGCGGAATAGGTTTCTTTCCCGTTTTTCAGACGGATGATGAGTTCCCCGTTGATGGGTTCTTTGCCGTTTTGAATTTCCACCGTGATGGGGACCCAGGTGCTTTCTCGCCGGGAGGGAGATTCTTCATCAAAACCGACAATTAATTTGGCTTTTAGCGTACTGCCGGATTCACGTTCGATGGCAGTAAGACCCTCGAAACCGGTGGCTTGAGTGAATGCGGGATTGCTTGTTCGTAGTTGAAAGAGAGCCAAAAAAATCAAGAGAGCCAGTATTTTGGATTGGAATATCTTAAGTATCTGACTGGAAGGTATGAGAACGTCTCGGGCTACTTTCAATCGGCTTTCTCCTTTTCACAATACACTGCCAGAAATTCTAAATTATGATACTTTAAAGAAAATAGCAACTGGTAATATCGATTGTCTAAGAGAATAACGAATAATTTACAAAATATGTTATTACAATCCATAAAAATTATAAATATATAGCATGAGCACAAGATTCATTCGAGAGAATTTGTGGGCACAGATACAAGAATCCAATTGCAATCATAAATAAAACAAAAGAGCTGTGGCACACGATTCATCTCTCTGTTGTAAATTACTGTTATAAGAGTATAGGGGATTCATTCTAAAGCGCCATATAAATGTATTTTTGTATTATTGGAAATTTGGGAAATATTCTTTTGTGACGGGCAAAACAGTTCGTCCGTTTTTCAGAAAAGGGAGTTTGGAGAATGCTAGTGGGTAAAGTGATTCAGCCTTTTTGTTCATTGGCGAAGTCACCTTTGCTATGGCAAGAGATTCGCCGTTTGTTGCGAAGCCAAAAATCTTACTGGTTGTTATTCGGGTTTTTGTCGGCCTTGCTGTATGTGGTGATACGAAGTTGGTCTGAATTTGCCAGCGCCTTTGCTCCGGATGGGGATATAGCCCAAGGGTCTCGAAATTTGTTTTACAAATTGGCGCAGGGGCATATACTTTTTGTCACCCTATTCACCCCTTTTTTAATGGCCCCCTCGATTGCAGCCGAGCGTGAGAGCCAAACCTTTCACTTGTTGGTTTCATCGCCCATCTCGCTAATTCATTTGATTCTGGCGAAGTTGTTATCTCCCATGTTGTTTGTGATATTGCTGATGATTTCGGGGATTCCCGTGCTTTCGTTAAGTTTCATTGGGGGCGGTTTGGCTTTTGATGAAGTTTTTCAAACCTATTGTATTTTGCTTGCGGCTACGGTGACGTTTGGGTTGTTGGGTTTGTTTTGTTCAACGTTGCGGCGGCGGATTTATGAAGTGTATTTGCTGGCCGCTTTGGCCACTCTATTTTTTGTGTTGTTGCTGCCGTTTCATGGATCGGTGTGGAGTTATGTGAACGATGCAAGAATGGTGGATATGGGGGTAAGCAATCACAATTTTCAATTTCTGAGCCCGTTTTTTGCTTTGCGGGAGGAATTTTATCCTTCCAGTTCATACCGGGATTTTGTGTTGAAATTTTATCATCCGTATTCTTCGGATGTCACGAATGCTCAGGGCACGACAACTTCAAATGTTCTATTCGCCATTAACGGGGTGTTTGCTGCTTATCTGGGCGTGTCGGCGATTGTATGCGCTGCTCTGTTGTTTTTGATCCTATACCGGGTTCGCAAGATCGCGTATGAAACCGGGACGGAACTTGATTTCGGCCAGATGCTAAGAGAATTCGCGAAAACTTTGCAGCAATATTCTATTGGGTTGAGATTTGTATACATCTTACTCGTTGGAATTTTCGTTTACGGAATTTTGATCAATTTTTCGGATGTATGGAATGTTGTAGGAAATGTGCTTTCTATTTTAATCGTTCATTTCGTATTTAAGGGGATGGAATATCTGGCGGAAGACGAGGAAGAGCCGGATCAAACAGAATTGGAAGATTATTACGACCGGGATTACGATTTGTCGTTTACTGCTGAAGCGGGGAATCCCGGTTTGTTTTTGGAACGCCGTGTGCAATGGTTTGCGCGTTCGGCCGTATTGCTGCGGTTAACCTATCTCGCATTGATGATTTCGATCTTGATGCTGCCACTGGTATCGTATGACGGGTCGTGGTTGTATTTGTCGCTGCCCTTCGTGGTGGCGGCGTTTTTTACGCTGCCGCTGGCGGCCACCAGCATTAGTTCAGACCGGGAACGGGGGACATTGGACTTGCTGCGCACGACTTTGCTCTCCAGCGAACAAATCGTACATGCGAAATACAGCACCAATCTTCAATATAGTTTTATGATCGCGATTGCGTTGTACATTCCCGGATTGTTGATCCTGACGTTTTTTGCCGTGTTTACCGATTATGATCTTGATCTGGTTTACAAAACATCGGATTTGTTGATTCTTCTGTGGTATCCGGTGCTATTGTACAGCGCATTGGTATTGTATACTTCAATCGGAGTGTATTGTTCGGCTTATTTCAACAGAACCAACAAAGCATTGCTGATATCCGCCTTGGTGATTGTGCTTTGCCTGTTGGGGCCCTCGCCGGTGCCGGCCTTGAATGTGGCCAATCTTTCACTCGGTCCCGGTGGCGGTGGAATCGGGCTTTCGGTTATCAGCCCATTGGCGATAATGACTCTGTTGTTTCCGGAAGGGAGGGTGAATTTGCTGGGACGGGCGGTGGAGATACCCGAAGCGCTGGGAAATGCAGCCTGGGGACTGGCTATCCTTCAATGCGTTGCGAGTTTGATTGTCGCCCGGTATTTGTACCGCAGCAGCATGAAAGTCCTGCAACGGTAAAACAATCGCGTAAATTTTGGAATCAACGGAGTTTATTTCTGATTCTCTTCACAAAGAAAACCTTGTCATTTACGCTTGCGAGTGATACTGTGTTAATAGAGGAATGCGAAAGAAGCAAGATGCAATTCCATTACAAAATTCAGTGGCTTTTCCTTAAACTACTCGCTAGGAGTTATTTTCGGCTATCGGTTAAAGGTATAGAACATATTCCCTCTACGGGTCCGATGATATTGGCGGGAAATCACTGCAGTT
>CAZEZQ010000450.1:0-5288 GCA_964516245.1 uncultured bacterium
CGTGAAAGGTCCGTTTTTGCTTTCAAGTGTTTTATTCTTATTGGCAAAAAACCAGATGGAAACCGAAGGCTGGCCGCTGCATCTTGCTGCGGCATTTTGCGCTGCCGGCCTGCTTTGGCTTATGCCCTGGGCCTCTACAGTTTTATCTCGCGAGATTTCGCTGCGGCTTCGTGATGGATCCACGCATCGATTGATGATGGAATCCATAAAAAATGTGTTGGTGTCACTGGTTCGCCCCGCCAGAACGACACATACAGCCTATTGGATGCAACTGGCATGGGGCGCATGGTCAATGCTTTATATCCTACTATTGATCCAGATCATCAGCGTAATTGTGCAGTGGGATTTTCAATCTCTGGTTCTACGTTTGCTGCAAGATGAAAATCAAACCGCAGTGTTTTTCTTATTTGCTTTGTTTTCGGTTATCAGCGCGGCAATGGTTGCCACCGGTTTCACAATATTGGTTTGGTTTTTTGCTAAAGCGTTTCGCGAACTGCGCCGGCGGTATTGGCCCCGTTACGATTATGCCCTTGTGGCAGTGTGGACACTCTGTTTGTTTTTCGTTTTTACATCAGTGACCGGGCTTATAGAATCCAATGTAAATTTTAATTTTTCTGGAGTCTGTTTTATTTGTGGAATAATATGGATTGTTTTTGGATTCGCTGGTTGGAGAAAAGCCGAGCGCTGTTATGAAACGAACGTACACGTCCCGGTTTTGATCGCTGGACTGGCGCTGGCAGCATTGGGATATTCTTATTTTCCTATGCTATCTCAAGGCGTTGAGATCAGTTCAGCCAGGGCGGCCGATGGGCTTTCACAAGCGCGATGGTATGCAAATAGGGCGGCGGTAATCGGGATTCTGCTAGCCGTCTTTTTGTATTGGATATATTTCATGGCATGTTGCTTCTGGTTGTTTCGCCCTACTTCTTACCGCCGCTTACCTCGCCTATGGCGCTGTGTTTCGGCCGTGGGTCTTGCAGCGGTATTGGGAGCCATGATTTGGTTGAGCCCACCAAAAGAGTCTTTGCTGCATTTTACCGGCATAGGATTGTATTCGCTTGTGTCTCTGCAATTGTTTTTCTCCACACTCTGGTGGGGCCATTTGCGCAACGGTTCCACGACGCTTATAGGGGTTGGTTTGTTGCTATTGATGTATGGAATTTTGCAGCACACAGAGAGTGCGGCTTCAATTATTCCACCGTCACTTTTGATTGTATGGAGCGCCGTTCTGCTTTCGGGCGGAATGATTCTTCGCTCTTCTGCCGTAACCAAAACCGCCTTAGGCTTCACCTACCGGCCGGTTGATAACCCTCCTCTTTTTGAATGGCCAACCGGACGATTGGGCGATGAATTTCAGGAAGCGGCGGCTGAGATTTTTACCACCCAACCAAACTTGTGCGTACCGCACGACATACACCACCGCACCATGAGCAATTACCTACAGCCACTACACCGGCTCGTAGGCGCCAAAGCCTTGCGTGGGATCGCCCGCCGTGTAGCATGGAACATCCCCTGGCATGAAACCCAATTGTTTGCCACGATACTTCCAGTGACGGTTTCTTTTCCTCCACTTTCGTTGTGGTCAGAAGAACGCATACAAAATAAATTATGCCGGGTTCCAACTTTTTCAAACGTGGGCCCACGGGAGTTAAATGCTCTTGCATCGGTGACCCGATTTTCGATATATTATCCCGGCGATACTTTGATACAGCAAGGAAATTATGAAGGGGATATGTTCATACTGTTGGATGGATGGGTCACTGTAGAAAGGGATTGGAACCTGGGCCATACTACGTTAGCCATTTTAGGACCGGATGATTTTGCCGGTGAAATTGGTTTTCTTTCTGGTGGAGTTCGAACCGCTTCGGTCCGGGCAATACAGCCCACCTTGGCTTTGCGAATTCATCGTGATGACATCCACCCAAACATGACGAAAACGTTTGAAACTATTCAGTCAGCAGAAAGTGGTGAATCATGGCAACGGGTTCTTAGCGCGGCACAAATCTTTTCAGAATTTTTGCCATCATTAAACGCCCGCGTGTATTTGGAATCGCAGCGCGTGCTGCTTGACCGGGGACAGACACTTTGGTTGGAGTCGGAAGAATGCCAAAACAAAGCCATTGTTTTTTTATCAGGCGAAGGAATCATCGATACCGGTATGCAAAGGGATTCATTGCAAGAAGGGCAAGTGATTGGATTGGAAGCCTGTTTCACCACTCATAAATTGTCTGGCATCATTCGAGCAGAACGGCCATCCAGATTGTTGCTTGTCAATCAAAATTTGCTGTTAGAGGCTTTGATGGAAATTTTGACACCCAAAGAATTGCTCGAAAGGATGTCTGGGAACCGTTTCAGCGATCCTCCTTATACGAAAGGACGATTTCGATTTTCCTGATGCTGCACAACTTTTATTGGGTTATAGAAGGAGAAATTGCCGGTATGGCAATGCCCACTGCTTCGCGCGCGTATCTTTTTTTGGAAGATGCGGATACCGCTGCCAGAGAAGAAATGATGCGCGAAATTAAGGAACTTAAACGGCTAGGGATTGGAGCTGTAGTTACATTGACTGAAGAGCCACTGGCGGGGCATTTATTCGAAGCCGCCGGACTTCGTTATTTGCATATCCCCATACCGGATATGACCGCTCCTACCCAAAGCCAGATTCGTGAGTTTGTAGAGTTTTCTCATCGGCAGATCGAAAATGACAAGGCGGTAGTGGTGCATTGTATGGGAGGGTCCGGGCGAACCGGAACCATGATCGCCTGCTACCTGATTAGCAGAGGGTATGCGCCAGCGTCTGCGATCCAAGCGGTTCGCGAAGAAAACCCAAGCGCCATCGAAACCCACTGGCAGCAAGAGGCAATCGAGCAATACGCGATGAATAAAAAAAATCCAAAAAATGATTCAGATTTCAATTTCTAAGGGGGAAATCAAATATGAATTTGCGAACATTCAATGCTGCCCTTGCTTTGCTTCTTCTAGTAGCGGCCGGCGGTTGGGCACAACCGTTGGAAATGAGAGCGGAAACAACTGAAAATGCTGTTCACATCTATGCCGGTGAAAGTCTATTCACAACCTACCTGGTGAACGAAGCACAAAAATATCCATATTTTTATCCGGTCAATGGACCCCGCAGCGGTGAAAGCGTAACGACAGAATCAACTGAACCTTACCCCCATCACCACTCACTTTTTTTCGGATGCGACCGTGTGAACGGAGGGAACTATTGGCAACAGAGTCTGGACCGCGGCCAAATCGTCTCGCAAGCGATCAACGTTGTTGAAAATTCTTCCCAGAAAATCGCTTTCGAAAACAAATGCATTTGGCAACGGCCAGAAGCGTTATCGCCCTTCGAAGACAAACGCCGAATAGAATTCAGCGCGCCTGAAGAAGATATCCGCCTGATTGATTTCGAGATCACACTTACTGCCTTGATGCCAGTGCGCATTGAAAAATCGAACCACGCGCTGTTTTCTGCCCGCGTGGTTCCTGAACTTTCTGTGGAGCAAGGGGGCACTCTGGTGAATGCCGAAGGCCTGAAAGGCGAAGAAGAGACGTGGGGCAAAAAATCACCCTGGTGCGATTATTTCGGCGAGCGCGATGGTGTTGTAGAAGGCATCGCGATCATGTCTCACCCGCAAAACCGGTGGTATCCCGAACCTTGGTTTACCCGCAATTACGGCTTTTTTTCACCCACCCCCATGCAATGGCTCGAAGATGGCCATGTCGATTTCGAACAGGGTGAGCGGCTGCAGTTGAAATATCGCGTTGTGGTTCATCAAGGAGATACCCAAGAAGCTTCGATTGCGAAGTGGTTTGAAGATTGGAAACAAAAATGAAGTGCAAAAAAGCCTTTGCCGTTTCCAAAGATGTGGGGCCTCAAATTCACCAATTGGAAGCCATGGGGATTGAATTGGAGGTATGGCCTGAAGTTGTATTGCCAACTCCAGAACAAGTGCTTGAGCAAATTCGAAAGCATCAAGCCGACATTCTGATAAAAATCGGAACAGATAATTTGCCCATTCGGGATGAATTTTTGAAAAACCTTTGCCAAGAGGGGATCAAACTGATCGCTACACGGTCTACGGGTTTGAATTTGATCCATCTCGAACAAACACGAAATCTCGGCATCCCGGTAGTGTTTTGCCCTGAAGTGCCCAGTGTGGCCGAATACACCCTTGGTTTGTTGATAGCCTTTTGCCGGCGTTTTCCTTACACAGTGAAATACGTTCATGAAGGGATGTGGGGGAAACAGAAATTAGAAGTTTCCGATGAAATTGGATACACCGGAAAGACATTGGGCATCATCGGAGTGGGACGCATCGGCAAATCTTTTGCCGTCAAGGCGCTTGCTTTGGGGTTCAACCGTATACACCTTCATGATATAGATCCCGATGAGAATTTCCTGCGAACCTGCCAGGATCTCGCCAAACATATAGCCCAGGCCGGACCATTTGTATTGGCGCCCAATCCGATTGAACCCACGCAAGTGGAATATGTGGACCGTGACACCATTCTCAAAGAATCTTCAATCATATCATTGCATCTCCCATTAACCACAGCGGATGAAAGCCCGTACCCAACCCATCATTATCTTTCCGAAAAAGAATTTGCCATGATGCAAAACCGCCCCTTGATTCTCAATACGGCCCGGGGGGCTGTGATCGATACTCAAGCGATGATCGACGCTTTGGATAAAGCCCTGATTCGCGGCGTGGCCTTGGATGTAATCGAAGGCGAACCCCTGCAACCGGGTGACTCCTTTTATGAGCAATTGGTTCCGCGTGAAAATGTTATCATCTCCCCGCATTATTGTTCGCGTACCGAGCAAACTTTCAACTATATGGCCGAACAGTTGGTGCGGGGGATTTCGTATCTTCTCACCGGCCAACCCGAACACGGCAAACACTGCATCGCCAACGGGGTTGGTGTAAGAGATTAAACCAATACTGATTCGATGATTTGTTTACTCTAATAAGCAGAGAAGTTAACCAATTGTGAACTGGGTACGAATAATTACAATATCCCTCCAAACCAATCTGGCACGAATTGGCGTGTAAAATGAAAATCATTACGTTTCCCAAACCATCTGTTTTCGAGTTATAATATTTATGGCGCGGGGGAGGAGGTGATCGCGAGTGGAGCCGTTCTCCATTCGAGGAAAGTCCGGACTCCACAGGGCAAGACGCTGGGTAACTCCCAGGAGGGGAAACCCTACGGAAAGTGCAACAGAAAGCAAACCGCCTGTAGGTTTTGTTTGCACATGTGCAGTCTACAGGTAAGGGTGA
>CAZEZQ010000451.1:0-5274 GCA_964516245.1 uncultured bacterium
AGATGATGTTTTTCGGCGATGGTGACAATTCGTTCAGAAACTTGCCTTCCAGTTTGGATGTCGCCGGGCATGAACTCACCCACGGTGTGATTGACCATTCCGCCAAATTGATTTACGAAAACCAATCCGGCGCGCTGAACGAACACATCGCCGACTTCTTCGGCGCGCAGGTGGATGATGACGAGTGGATATTGGGTGACGGCATCGTTGTGGGCCGTGATGGCCTGCGCAATATGGAAACCCCCAATGACCCCAACATACTATCAACACAACCAACAAAAATGTCAGAGTTTGTCCGTTTGCCCAATACCCCCCAGGGAGATAACGGTGGGGTGCACGTCAATTCAGGCATCCCCAACCGCGCCACCTTCTTATTTGCAGAAGGCCCCCAAGGCATCGGGCGGGAAAAAGCCGAACAAATTGTCTATCGTGCACTCACGGTTTATTTGCGGCAGCGCTCGCAATTTTTGGATTACCGCCGCGCTTGCATTTCTGCCGCTGAAGATTTATACGGCGCCGATGGCGCCGAAGTGCAGGCCATCAATGCGGCTTTTGATGGCGTGGAAATCTTTACTGATGGCGATGCTCCCCAACCAGAAACCCCAACTCCTGGCCAAATTGTACAAGGGGATAATTTCTATTCGTTCTTGGAAGCCGACCCCAGCGCGGGTTTTGACAATTTGAGAGAAGACTTCTTCTACCGCTTTCTTGTAAACGATGGAGTGAATATTAGCTTGGTCACCAACCAATTGCTGGTGAATTCCCGCCCGGCCTTTTCTGGGGATGGCTCGTGGGCCTTTTACATCAATCAATTCAATCAACTCATTTTAATTCTCAGCGACGGAACAGAAGAATTGGTGGTGGGTGATGGAATCATTCGCACCATTGCGATGAGCAAAGATCAACGCCTTGTTGCTTTTACGTCTTCTGAACTGGATAACAAGATTTTCATAATCGATGTAGCCAGCGAACAAATTACCGAAGCGATTTTGCGCGTGCCGCAAACGGATGGCAGTTTGAGAGATTTGGAATTTGCCGACATCATGACCTTCAATTTTCAAGCGGATGAGTTGGTTTACGATGCGGTCTCGAAAGTTCAATTGGAGACAGGCGAGGTGGTGGATGTATGGGGGGTCTACACCATGCGGCTGGTGGACTTTGTTAGCAAACAGTTGATCATTCAACCACCCGGCGTTCAGGTTGGCAACCCCATTTTTGCCCAGACCAGCGACCACAATCTTCTCGCCGACCTTGTCGTTGAAGAAGAGGGTCAATTTGATTTGGCCTTGATCGCCATCGATACATTAAATAACCAAATCAATGTATTGAACGATCAATTGGATACATTCGCCCATCCGACATTCAATGGTGACGACACCGCCGCATTGTATCGTGATTATCTACCACAACAAGAAATATTTGTGATTGTGAATGCCCCGGTCAGCGATGATTTGCTAACCTTTCCCGAAGGGCTCGGCACGCTTGATTATTCAACGTTTAATCCGGTTGCTTATCCCTTTGGTTTCCGCTTTGGTGAATTTACCCCGCAAAAGGGAACCATTGCGGTGGGCAGCAATTCGCTCGCGTTTGGCTCGGTCGGCATTCAAGATTCACAATCTCAACCCCTGGCGATACAAAACGTGGGCAATGCCGATTTGGAAATATTGGAAATCTCGATCACGGGCGAAAGCGGGACGGCTTTCGAACACGATGGTTTTAACTCCATGATTGCTCCCGGCAAACAAATTATGTTTGATGTGAGTTTCGCGCCTCAATTGGCTGGGAACAATAATGCATCGTTGATCGTGCGGTCGAATGATTTTCAAAATCCAGAAGTGTCTGTTTCATTGAGTGGTTTTGGTGTTGCGCAACAAAACTCACCAACGCCAACCTCAACGGTCACACCGGCAACGCCTGCCGACACGCCGACACCTCAACCGGCAGGTCCTTCACCCACACCGTCCTTGCCTATCCCCACGCCAACCCTGCCGCAGGCGGGTGATTCAGTGCAAGTATATGAGTTCGATCAATCCGATTTGGCGGCAAACGGTTGGAAGGAAATCCCTGGAGGGTTTGGTACTGGCATTCCGAACGGAACGGTGACATTTTCAGAACTACCCAATGGCCAAATCCCCACATCGTCTGACAATCGCGGCCTAATCATGAGTGTCGATCCGCAAGAAGTCGCATTCGTTCATCCAATTGAGCCCTACGACAGCGGTGGCGCCCCAGTATTGATTTCGGCTTGGGTGCGGGCCACCCGGCAAGAAGCCCAAATTGCGCTGGTTGCATTAAGGGGCAACCTGGCAACCGGCGTGAGCGTGGATGGATCGTTGGCAACCCTGCAACCCGTCAACGCTTCTATCGTCGTCGATCAACCCCGAAAACTCACCATGATCTATGAACCTATTGGGGATTCATTGGTCACCCCTGCCATCCAGCTAGCAGGTTCGGCCCAAACCGGACCGGTGCAGACTTCAGTAAATGTCCATATCGACAAACTAGAAATCCGCACGCTCCAAAGTGGTGTAGGGCATGATGGTAATTTGTTTAGGTCAAGTGTTTTAGAGAATTAAGGGGAATTGATGGTTGTCAATTTTCATTAGGGAAGCAACTGAAATCGTTGCTTCCCTTTTTTATAGTTTTTCAATGCTTTGCATTAGTGTCTCAATCTCCTCTTCCGTATTATAAAAATGCGGCGCGACCCTCAAATACCCTTCGCGCTCGCGGGCAAAGATTTTGTGCTGCCAAAGATGATCGGCTAGTTCTTTTGGATCGTGTTTTGGGTGCGAAAAGATGACAATGCCCGACCACTCGTTTTCACTACGGGGAGAGTGGCAGGTGAAACCTTTTTGAGTCATTCCATCAACGAGCGTATCAGTCACCAACTTGATACGGGATGCAATGTAGTCTCCCCCCGCATCCAGCAACAGCGATAGCGCGGCGTTGAAGCCGTAGAGAGGGACTGTTGGGATGGTGCCATACATGAAGCGGGTGGCATCGCTGCGCAAGGTGAAATCGTATTCGCGGTAGGGGATCACATTTTGTACCGAAGCCGCGCCGACATTCGTGACTTGAAGGCCGTTCAGGCGTTCTTTGGCGCAATAAAAATACCCGATCCCTTGCGGACCGATCAACCATTTCTGCGCGCCCCCGGCGGCGAAATCAACTTTGGCTTTTTTCAGATCAACAGGAAGCGCCCCCGCCCCTTGTATCAAATCCACCATGAAATAGATATTGTGAGACCGGCACAGTTCGCCGATATTTTCGACATCGGCGCGATATCCACTGACGAAATCGACGAAACTGAGAGTGACCAGCCGGGTGTTTTGGTTGATCGCCTGTTCGATCCTTTCTGGTGTGACGCGGTGTTCGATGGGGTCGATCAAATGAAAGTCAACCCCATATTTCTCCTGCAGCCGCATCCAAGGGTAAATGTTGGCAGGATACTCACCGTTGATAGAAATAATGCGGTCATCCGGCTGCCAATCGATCCCATTCGCCACCCAGTTGATGCCTTCGGTGGTGTTGGTGGTGAAGGCAAATTCAGAGGGCTCGGCATGCAAAAGCGATGCGAGCTGTTTGCGGGTTTCGCTGATCGTCTGCAGCAACCGGGGCCAAAGGTCTTCACTCACCTGCTGAGTTTGCTTGACGGCATTCTGCATAGCCTCCGCACAGCGTTTCGATATCGGAGAAACCCCGCAATGATTCAGAAAGATAACATCATCTTCAACATGTTCAAATTCATCACGAAATAACTTCATAGATAACCAATCCCATCCGGTAGGGTGCGGCTTCAGCCCACCAACAAATACCTAAAATCTCAAATGAGTTTCGATTCTAGGGGTACGTTGCAACGTGCCCCATACAAAATTTACATACAAAGTTAACTCAATCTGTTCGATCTAACAATAAACCCCATAATTTCCAATGTCGTACGTCCCGTAGGGACTGAAAGACACTAGCCCAGACTTTCAAGTCTGGGCTTCATATCATAGTGGTAGAGTTTTTTAAGCAATATTGTGATAATAAAAAATGGCAGGCAAGATTCCTGCACCACAATCTCAAAGAACCAGAGCATTATGTTAATAATTCTTCCACCTAAGGAGCACATACACCCATGTTTCAAAAACTACTTCAGCGTTTCTGGCCGCTGTCCCAACAAGAATACCAGCTTCCCGGCGATGTCGACCCTACCCAGGTGTTTCGCGGCTATTTCGACCAGGTTGAAATGCAAAATGGTGAGTTGATCCTGCAGGGATGGATGGTGAACTGGCGCAGCGCGTATGATGAAATCCGGCTTTACATCAATGGCAAACGCATGGGGGAGGGAGGCGAACTCGAACGGCCCGATGTTGCCGAACGGCTTCCCCATATCGAACGAAGCCTGCAATGCGGGTTCCGCTATCGCGTGCCCATAAACAACATTCAAAAGGATGAGATTTTCGAAATTGCTGTTCGCGGGGTGTTGGACGGCAATGAAGCAGCCGAGATGAAAACCGCCTTTGTGCTCGATCTCTTCGAACGCATGCCTATCCCCCCCTTGGAACTAATTCAACATGTGGATGAACTATCCAGCGGTGAGTTTTATTTAATGAAAGGGGTGCAAAATTTTCATGAATTCTGGCAGATCATCGAACGCCATGCGGATCCCACCCGCATCCAAAGCATGCTCGATTGGGGCTGCGGCAGCGGACGAATCACCGGCTTTTTTTTGCACTACTCGCCAATAGAAGACGTGCATGGCTGCGATATCGACAGCAAAGCCATCGAATGGGCCAATCAACATCTCAAGCCAGGGCAATTTCAAACCATAGGCCCTTATCCACCCACAATTTACAAAAACGAACAATTCGATCTTGTAGCCGGCTTCTCGGTAATGACTCATTTGAACGAAGACAATCAACGTGCCTGGTTAGAAGAAATACACCGCATCACCAAACCTTCCGGCTTGGTGATCACCACCGTGCACGGGATGACGGCGGCGCGAACTATACTAACCAACCAACAAGTTGAATCCATGAAAGCAAGAGGCATCTTTGACAAGGGTCATGATTCCCGTCTGGATGGCATCGCCCCCGATGACTATTACCGGGCGATATTCCAAACACCAGAATATATCTACACCCATTGGGAAAAATGGTTCCATATCGAAGAAATCATAGAACACGGCGCCAGCAATTACCATGATATTGTGGTTATGCGTAAACGGGAATAAATCTAGTACTCTATCACACATGGAATGATGGCAATACATTTCAATGTTCAAAGCCG
>CAZEZQ010000452.1:0-5265 GCA_964516245.1 uncultured bacterium
GCCGCTAGTTTCAGTCAAGCAGGGCGAGGCTGAAAATGCGCCAAGGAGCACTCCCCACGAGCCGCACGGCTCCCTCTCCCCCCGGGAGAGGGCTGGGGTGAGGGGAAATGATTTCATCACCCTCACCGTCAAAGACTCCGGCATTGGAATGAGTAAGGAAGATTTGGAGAAAATCTGGGACCGTTTCTATCGCACCACCGCCTCCAAACAATTCGCCAAAGGCAGCGGATTAGGGCTTTCGATTGCAAAAGAGTTAGTGGAAATGCATGGAGGGAGCATAACTGTCGAAAGTGAAGAGGGGAAAGGTACTCGCTTTACTATTGTTTTCCCATTAAAATAATATCATTGCATTTAATCAAAAAACGAAAGGCTAATTGATGACCCCGACCGAATCCTTACAATTAGCACAAGAATACACCAGCAAATTAAAAGAACGAATCGGTGAAAATCTCATTAAGTCAATTTTATTTGGTTCTCGTGCCCGAAGTGAACAAGACCAAAACTCCGACTTTGATTTGCTATTGGTTGTAAAAAACCGAGATTCTGCGCTGCGAAATACAGTTATTGATACGGAAATAGAGATGTTAAACAAATATGACTTGCTTTTTGCATCTATTATTTATGAGCCTCATGAGTGGGAACAAGAGCAAAAATTTCCTTTCGGTTGGAATGTCATACGGGATGGAATTGAACTATGAGCGAAAATTCTTTCAGCCTAGATGTACTCCGCTCTATGTTTAAGAAGGCAAATAAGAAACTAGAAGAATGACTAACTACCAACCTTGCAAAACTATAACAGAAGAAAATATCGGAACTGCTGCAAGAATTACCTGCCTGGCGCACCTTTATAAATGCACCCATACCTATCGAATCCAATTTATTCTATGATCCAAATGCCTCATCAGTTGAATATGGTTGGACATAACATTGATCTATTCGTTCATTTCTTCTTGATTTTGGTTTTCCGTATAATATTTAATATATTCTAAAGCCTCTTCTTCTCCTGGCCTTAATATTGACAAACCCTCTCTACTAGCAGCAGTTACAAGTTGAGCGTCATTGCAGACAAAATGCAAATCAGATCCAAAAAGTTTAAATGTATCCAACGCACATGCCAATTGGAGTGCATCAGAACCTTTAAGTGTATGATTTGACATTATACGAATTGCACTTTTTTCTAATTCACTATTTGTTGATATGAAATAAGCAAGATGATTCGAGTCCAAAAGATAAGTGTTGAATAACGTATAAGCTTCCTCTCCAGTAATTTTGGCTTCCCGTTTTCGTCTCATTGCCACAGAACCAAACTCAATAATAGAATGCCGTGAAGTGTAGAACCGTTCTTCATTTTCCTGGAGAAATTTGTATACTTCTATTTACAAAATCAGATCCATCTTCGGTTTTATACTTTTTAGCAATCGCCGAAGTATCAAGATAGAATTTTGGTGTCGTCAATATCTCGCCTCTCTTCTAATCTCAACTATAGCGTCAGAAAGACTATCTTCACCCAATTGTTTGTCCATCAGTTCACGGCATTCTTCCGCAGTCATTTTTTTAAAAGGACCGAGATCAGACATAATCTGATCAATTTCACTTGACTCAAGAATTTCATAATTTTTGGGAAGTGTGACAGCCTGTTCTTTTAACACGTTTTCATTCATAATTCTTCTCATCTACTTCATTGATTAGTCTTTTATTTCTTCTACATATTATACACGTTTAAAAAAACAAAAGGTTATTTCAAATTCATTGGATTGAATTAAACAATATTGATCAATCATTATACATATTAAATTTTCAATACTATGTGACATAACCATCCCAGCCGTGATATCGTTATAAACGGTGAAGTGTACCAATCATGTTCATGACGGACACACATAGGATGGGTAATTATGAATTCAACCTGTATCGCTTCAATCATTGCTTCATTCATATTTCTTTCGAATATTTCAACTCCCCACGCAACCCCAACCCCTACTCCAAACAAGAATGTTAAACTTGAGCTAAAATGAAATTGGAGAATAGAAATGGTTACACAATTCCTCACAATTACAATCGTTTTTCTTGTATTACCATTGCAATCCTATTCGATATTTCACGATACAACCGAACCGGTCCCCATAGACAGGTTGATCAAAAACATCTCACAACACATCAAAGAACACCCCGGCGATGCGCATGGCTATTACGTACTCGGGCGCATTCACAGTTTGGCCTATGCCAAAAAAGAAGAAATCAAAGTAACCTATCAAAGCGGCCGGAAGAATGCTGAGCCATTGGATCTCCCGCAATTCAGCCCCTACTCAAACATGTATGAGGCCAAAGTGGAAGACAAAACCTTGAGCCAAGAACAAAAAAACCATTTGCTAAAATCCGTCCAAAATTACTTTATCGCAACCCGCAAAAATCCAGACAAAGCGCTCTATTTCTTGGGCTTGGCTTGGATGTTGGAACAAGGGATCGCGTATGCCGAACAACTCGGCTTGCCCCCCTTGTATGAAACGCTCGAACAAGAGCATGAACAACATCATAATTATTACTATCATGAACGTATCAAGACTTCTCCTGTTGAGCGTTTATTGAAATCTCTCGATCACTATAACGAGAATTTGTTGTATTGCATGGCGGATGAGTGGGATACACTTGAACAATCAAAACGGAACGCTTTGCTCAAATCAGCCGGCCGAATTTGGTTTCATTTTTCCTTGAACGCCTACCGCCGAGCTTATAATCTTGAAATTTACGAAGCAGTCAAAATAAAAAGCCAAGGCTACGGGTCTCATGCCAATATTGAAACCGAAGCGGGCAAGGCCATTATTCGGCTGCTGGAACCGTATAAAGTGAAAGAAGAATATATGTGGGAAATCAACAGCATCCAGGAAGCCCTAAAAATTGCCAGCAGTGGTGGCTCTTGGATCACTCCCATCATTTTTTCTCTTACACCTTCAAACTATATAGATGATTTGTTAGACCCCTCAAGCACCGTTTCTTTCGATATGAACGGAAACGGCAAACCATTCAACTGGTCTTGGGTAAATCCCAATACAGCCATTTTGGTTTGGGATCCCAAGGCAGAAAATAAAATCACTTCTGGCCGGCAACTGTTTGGTTCGGTCACCTTTTATCTCTTTTGGCAAAACGGGTATCAGGCCATGAATAGTCTGGATAACAACCGCGATGGTTATTTGAAAGGCGATGAACTCACAGGGTTGGCGGTTTGGCAAGACCATAATCAAAATGGAAAATCTGAACCGGGCGAAGTGACACCGATTGAAAACACCATGATTCAGAAACTGGCAACAAAACCAGATGTCAATCAAGGAAAATCGATATACACCAAAAAAGGCATACAACTCAAAAACGGAGAATGGTTGCCAAGTTACGATTGGTTTCCTAAGCGGGTTGAATGATGTCCCCTGCCCTTTTGTCTGATCTACTTTTATACCTGCATTTCTTGATCGTACTCGCCGTGATTGTGCCCGTACCATTGATTGTGTTGGGCAAGCTCTTGGATTGGCAATGGGTATGCAACAAATGGTTTCGCCTGGCCCATTTGGGAGTCATTCTATTCATCGTAATCAATTCTACATTGGGCAACTTCTGTCCACTCACCAATTGGGAACACCAATACCGCATGCAAGCCATCCAGCAAGGGAATGAACGAACCTTACCCAGCCAATGGATTGAAAATCTTCTGTATTATGATGTACCTCTGTGGGTGTTCGCCGTCATTTACGCCGCATTCGGCGCAATTGTTATTGGTCTTTTATTTTGGGTTCCACCTGAGTGGAAGAAAAAAAGTTTTTCGGGAGAATCATAGGTTCACTACATCCTTTTTCACTTATCCATTATAGTCATTTCAACACTAAACTTCATAAAAGGGGAGATGATTTATGAAACGAAGGAACCTGTTGTCTTTATTGGCTGGTGGAGCCGGCGTGGCCGGCAGTTCAACTCTGATGAGTGCGGCACTGGCAGATGCAGATGCCAAAACAGTGCACGCCCAATCAGCGATGGAACCGATCAAGATCACTGACATCAAAGTGGTGCTGACCGCACCGGAGGGCATCCGGCTGGTGGTGGTGAAGGTCGAAACCAGCGAACCGGGCTTGTATGGCTGGGGCTGCGCCACCTTTACCCAGCGGCCGCTGACTGTAAAAACCGCGGTGGAAGAATATCTGCGGCCGTTTTTAATCGGCAAAGATCCAGACAACATTGAAGGCTTGTGGCAGTCCATGTATGTCAGCAGCTACTGGCGCAACGGACCGGTTTTGAATAACGCAATCAGCGGCGTAGAGATGGCGCTGTGGGATATCAAAGGCAAACGCGCGGGCATGCCGGTGTATCAACTCTTGGGCGGCAAAGCGCGCTTCGCGGCGGACGTATACGGCCACGCGGGTGGCAGCACCTTCGAGCAAGTGGCGAAAAGTGTGCAGCGCTTTATCGACCGCGGCTATCGCAATGTACGGGCACAGATTTCCACCCGGCGAGGCGGCACATACGGAGCGGGGAGATACGAAGAAGAAGAACATCCCCATTTGCCTGAAGATACAAAGTTGTTTGATCCACAAACGTATACGCGAACCATCCCAAAAATGTTCGAATATCTGAGAGACAATCTGGGGTACGAAGTGAATCTGCTGCATGACACCCATGAGCGCATCTCGCAGTCACAAGCGTTGTGGCTGGGCAAGGCTCTTGAAGAATATCAACTATTTTTTTGGGAAGACCCAGTTTCACCAGAAGATGTCGATTTCTTCAAATTGCTGCGCGATCAATGCGCAACCCCAATTGCGATGGGTGAGTTGTTTAACAATGTGAACGAAATGCGTGATATCATCAAAGACCGCTTGATCGATTACATCCGCGTGCACCTCTCGCAAATCGGTGGACTATTGCCAGGACGCAAACTAGCGGCATTCTGCGAATACTTCGGTGTACGCACCGCATGGCATGGGCCAGGTGACTTGTCTCCCTTCGGCCAGGCAGCCAATGTGACATTGGATTTGGTCTGCCAGAACTTCGGCATTCAAGAATATCACAGTTACAACGACAACGCGCAAGAAGTCTTCCCCGGCTGTCTGAAATTCGAAGACGGCTACCTATGGGCCAACGAAAAACCCGGCTGGGGCATCGATTGCGACGAAGAAAAAGCCAAAGAATTCCCCTTCCCCGAAGATGAACCGTTCGATTACCACTGGGGCCAAACGAGAAAGTATGATGGAAGTATCATTAAACCGTAAGTGATTATGCTGCTTGGAT
>CAZEZQ010000453.1:0-5260 GCA_964516245.1 uncultured bacterium
TCAGATTCGTAACCATTTAGCCATCTGAAAACATTTTTATTTCGCCCTTACAGGGGTAGGGGTTTTGTGTTTCTTTTTTCCAGGGGCGATTGCCCCTGGCTATCATATGACGCCCCCGTTGGGGCTGGAAATTTTTTTATTCGGTTAAATGGATACTTTGAGAAAGCTTCTAAGTACACATTGGCAAATTAACTCATCTGGTTATGTCGGTTTCTATTCACGCAAATGTTCTTTTTAGGGATAAATTGATTGGAGGAAATTATGTATTTGCAGAAAAAAGCTTTTACTCTCATCGAACTACTCATTGTTGTCGCTATTATCGGGATTTTGGCTGCTATTGCTGTGCCCAACTTTTTGAATGCGCAGACCCGGGCCAAGATTGCGAGGATACAATCTGATGCCCGAAGCACCAGCACGGCTCTCGAACAATACCGTTTGGATAACAATGCCTATCCAGTTAACGCCATGAACTTTGACATGACAGGATATACAATGCTTACAACACCCGTGTCATATATGACCCAATTTCCAGTGGATGTTTTTAAGTCTCAGCATAACATTGGGGCTTCAGACCCAGGCCAGGGGGCAACGAATTCACTGATTGGCCGTTTTTTGGATATGGCGACTGATACGCAAAGTAATAACCGTACTGTTGGTGCTTATGCATTGGCCTCATCCGGACCCGATCAAAATGACGATACCTTTATGGGAGATTTTCCATGGACTACAAGGTTCTTGGAATATGCTCCCAGCAATGGACTGAATTCCGATGGTGATATTATCAGGCTGGGTGGAAACTTTCAGCAAGGCAATATTACGGCAAATGGCAAACCCCTTGGTGGATAAAACAAATGCATGAATAATGCTATTTGATTCATCAAACTATCTACAAACGCTTCCAACAAAAAAGGAGCCTGAAATATTCAGGCTCCTTTTCTATATCTATCAATGAGTCGCTCAATCGGTTCTCAATAAAGCCAAATCATCGATGACAACATTGGCTGAAACATTCGGCCCACCGAGTTGAACCACTACGATGGGCGGGATATCTTTCTTCACGTTGAAATTGCCGCCCAGCCAGATGGTTTTGAATTCATCCACTGGCAGATGGGAGGTTCGAACGAAATGCCCGATATTTTGTTCGCCATCGGTGACAAACATGCCGAACATGGCCTTGCCGTCATCTGAACGCGAACGTTTGACTTGCACCTGTTCGTTCAATACGGCGGGATACTCGGGCGGGATGGCAAAAGGCGCAATGTGTACCGCATGCTGGCGTTTGTTTAATCGCAGGCGCAATCCGCGTTGTTCATTGTTTCCAGTTAACCGAACCTGGCCAGGAATCAGACCGTCACCCATAAATTGATTGATATTCAAGGTTTCGGGCAAACTCCGCAGTGAATTAAATGTTGAATCGATTGTTAACGGAATAAACGTGGGTTTTTGGGCTTGGAATCGCGAGACCCGCAGCGAATCGAGATACACCGTGGTGATCTCTTGTTCTGCATCTTTTGGAACCGCCAACTGCAGGGCTGCGATAAATGAGCCGGTAGGCGGGTCGTAGATCAATTGCAACGGGCCCCATTTGTTTAAGGGGATTTCACGGCTGGTTGGATTGATGTATCCAATGCTTCCGTCAATCGGCAGTGAGAGGGCGATCAAGGCCATTTTCACTTTTTGCGAGGTTGAGCGGGCCGCTATTGAGATTTCAGCCAATTGATTTTTGCCGAGATTCGTGCGTATATTTATGGGTATAAATACTCCTTGTCCCGGCTCCAATTGAACTTCGATCCCGGTTCCATCGGTCGCGCCAGGAAACGTGTTGTTTCTGGGGACCCGGCCGATTTTCACACTCTTGGGAGAATCGAATCCAAACAAGTCTGCAAATTCCAATTGTTCCTGCGTGATCGGCAGCGGTGTTGTAGTGGGGCTTGGTGTTGGTGTGGGAGTAAAAGTAGGTGTGGGGGTATACGTCGGCGTTGGGGTCATGGTGGGTGTGGGAGTGGCCGTAGGAGTCGGGGTGGCTGTTGGTGTTTCGGTTTGAGTTTCACACTCGTGTTTTAACCTCACTGGGCGAAGGGGCATACTGGTAGAGATTTCCAGTTTGGATTGATGCGAATGGCGCTCGGCAAAAAAGAAATCGAGAGAGTATGTTTGGCCAAATTTCAAGCCCAAGTCTCCCGTATTGATGCTTCCCGAACGTTTTGGGTGCACACCACCTAAATCCAACGCCAATTTGCCGGCGATAAATATCCAGGCATCGTCATCGGCGCTGAACTGCAAGGTTTGCGGTCCACGATAGACAAAATCGGTGTGCAATTCCATGGTGAAATGATAATTGTGGCTGCGGCCCTGATTGCCGATTAATTGATCGTCAATCGGGAAAAATTCTTCAATTTGTACTTGATATTTTGCGTCCAGAGGATTTTGGCTGTATACACGCTTCAGTATTAGTTGAATGTCTTTTTTGAAATTGATCCCAGTTGAATCATGATACCATTGATGGAAGGTGTTGGCTGAAGTGATCGATTTGGGTTCATTGTTGCCGTTAAAAACGGGTTTGCCATCTTTGCCCAAGCGTTTTTTGACGATATTCTTCTCAACTGTGTTAGAATTAAATGTTTGAAAATCAGGATGTTGTTCGGGGAAATCCCGTATCGTTCCCGTTAGAACAATGGCATTTGGAATAGAAGTGGGGGTTTCGGTGCAGGTTTCGGCTTCAAATTGGACGGGTTGAAGTTTTGAAAAAAGTTGTGTTTCATTTGCTGTAACTTTACCTGAAAAAGTAAAGAAAAGCAGCAAAAAAAACACAGGTGTACAATAAAATCTCGCAAACATGATAGGGCCTCCATTTTGATTGTTGCAATGATGCAACGTTTCATTACTTACCGAGACATGAAAAAACAAGAATCAAAATATACGCCCTCATACATTTAGATAAAAAATTAATCAATACACTTCACATATTTTCAAATTTCACTCTACAGTAAATCTATCGCACGGATTCAAAACGTCAATTAAAATTATCCAATTACGAAGAAAAATCATGGGGGTCGATGCCCAGTTCTGTTAATTTCACGTGGAAATTTTTGCGGTGCATTTGAGAGAGTTCGGAAGCGCGGGAGATATTGCCGTGAAATTTTTGCAGCAAATGAGTGAAATACAGATGTTCAAACTGATCGAGAATTGTTTTTTTGGCTTCTTTGTAGGAAAGTTGAAGCAGCTCTTTGTAATTGTCATTGAAAAAATGCAATACTTCTTCGGGTTGGGTAGGAAGCAGTTGGTTCAGATCGGTGGTTTGCAATACCAAAGCGCGTTCCACAAATTGAATCAATTCGCGAACATTGCCGGGCCATGCGTAATCGAAAAGTTTCTGCCATTGATCTTCGGTAAATTGAAATGGTGTTTTGCCCTTCGACCGGGTTTTGAAAAAATAATCCATCAGCGGTTTGATATCCTTGCGGCGCTCACGCAATGGGGGGAGATGCAATGGAGTCACATTAAGGCGGTAGAACAAATCATCGCGAAATTGTTTTTTCTCGACCAGTTCCTGCACATTTCGTTCTGTAGAAACAATCAATCGGGTTTTGACCTTTTTGGTATGAACGCTTCCAACAGGTTCGATTGTTCCTTCGTCGATCAATCGCAACAGTTTTCCCTGCAAACGCATGGAAACATCGCCGATGCCATCCAGAAAAAGCACACCCCCATTCGCCAATTCGGCTTTGCCTTCACGAGGCGTGACCGCTCCCGTACCCGGTCCACGCACCTGGCCAAACAAATCCAGATCAAGCAAATCGGCTGGTACACCAGCGCATTTGACGGCTACAAAAGGGGAATCGCCAGTATGGCTCATGTTGTGAATGGTTCGCGCCAGCAATTCTTTGCCCGTACCCGATTCTCCTTGGATCAAAATGGGGTGATGGGCTTGCGCCACTTTGGGAAGCCTTTGCATCAATTCGCGCATCGGTTCCGATTCGGCCACAATTTTCCCACTGTAGTATTCGTTTAATTCTTCACGAAGATACACATTGACGCGTTCCAAATGCTGCACTTGCAACGCTTTATTTACTTTGAGCTTCAGCTCATCCAAATCACAGGGTTTAAGCAAATAATCATGGGCACCGTGATGCATCGCTTCCACAGCGTTTTCTATGGTGCCATAGGCGGTGAGAATAATAACGGGGATTGACAAGCGGCGTTCACGAACCGCATCCAACACCGCCAATCCGCCACCGCCGGGCATGCGTAAATCACTTATGATAATGCTGGGAGTGGTTTGATTCAAACATTGGATGGCTTCGGCGGCATCTTTGGCTTCCAACACTTCATGGTCATCTTCATTCAAAGTAATGCCGAGTATTCTCCTCATTTTGGATTCATCGTCTGCCACCAAAATCGTCGCCATAGAACCGCCTCGATATCAACATCACTCGTCATTTTGATTTTCGGGGTTTTCCGCCAGCATTTGGTTGAAGGGGTCTCCATCCACTTTGCTCATATCCACGACGTGCAAACCGTGCTCGCGAAAATACTCTCCATACTGTCCCTGCGCTTCGCTGCATGTTGGGGGGATAATATTGCCTTCTTCATCCAAAAAGAGAGAGAGTTCATAATCTCCATCGGGTTCGGGGCAATCGGGTTCGGTTCCAATTTTGAAGTATAGGGGAAGGTCACTGCTTGAATGGATTTTCACCGACCCCCCGCCTTGCGCTTGTTCCAGCAATTCATTGAGATCGAACAATTCACAAATCTTTTTGCCCGGTTTGGTTTCGTTTTTGTCGGCCAGGTATTGTAAACAATCGGCCAATAAAGTCAGCCGTTTGGTGCATTCCCTCCCACGCAGGTCTCCGAGAGCGTAAAAATAATTCGGCAAAGCAAAGAAGACAATCAAGATAAACGATAAAGCCAGCAAAACAATTTCCCATTTTTCTAGCTTTAAAAATTGTTTGCGCCCCACTTCAGGGTTTTGTTCTTGTTCGATTTTGGGATCGTGCGAATTCATGGTTCATCCTCTTTTGATTCTTATTTGTGAATTGTGAGAATTTGTTTCTCAAAGGGATTGTTCATTTTAACCCCCTCCTAACCCAATGTCATTAACTTAAGAGCAAATTGAGTGATTTCATTGGGAGGGCGAATCTCCAGATGAGCCGCTTGAACGAGAAACCGGCTCGGCGGGAGATTCGCCCTCCTTGTATGAAACATCTTGTTTTATTCAGTAAGCCCCCTCACCCTATCCCTCTCCCAGAGGGCGAGGGGA
>CAZEZQ010000454.1:0-3082 GCA_964516245.1 uncultured bacterium
TGATGCTGTTGATTTAACCATTCAAGATCCCGGCAATGTCGCGTGGGGACCCGGTTCGTTGGAAATTACGGCCAATACCAAAATCCGCTCTATGGGGCCTGTTCCCAAATTGTTTGATACATTCACGGATCTGGATCATGATGGTTCCATTACCGTCGAAGCATGGATTGCGCCCGCCAATACAGAACAAACCGGACCTGCACGGGTGGTGACCTACTCTGACAATCCTTCGTTTCGCAATTTCACTTTAGGCCAACAGGCTGATTTCTATCAAATGCGGCTGCGAACCGGTTTTGATGTAAACGACTCGAACCGAAATGGAACAGCGCCTCATTTGGAAACACCGCCCGGTTCTGTAACCACTACGCTGACTCATGTGGCCTACGTGCGGGATAGCGAATGGAATACATTTTTTTACTTAAACGGTTCTTTGGTATCGGAAGAAGGAACTTTCACTCCAGATTTCTTTGACAATTGGGATCCCAGTTATGAATTGGGTTTGGGCAATGAGATCAATCAAGATCGCACTTGGCTGGGTGAATTCTTCCTGGTAGGCATTTACAGCCGTGGGCTCTCTGGCGATGAAGTTGCACAAAACTTTGCCGCTGGAGTTGAAATCCCTGATGTATCTGTGGACAATTGGCCGTTGTTTTAATCTTTTAAGCTGGGATTGTGCTTTTGTACATTAGATGTATTGATGATAAGTAAACATGGTATCACCCTCACCTGAAAATTTTGGTGAGGGTGAATTTTTAGATTCTATGGAAAATATTGATTAGGCAATTTTGTGTGATGTGGAGAATCCATTGATGGTTAATTCTGATCTGATGGCTACCTTTCATGGCTAGGAATGATCGTCCAGAATCCAACATGTGTATTCATCTCGGAAAATTTCCATGATTGAATTTCTTCTGCTGCGCGGGTCTTGAGGGGTCTCAATCCAGAACATTCCACTTACAATGCCATCCCGGCCGTCGTTATTAATATCGGCATCTCCATCCCAGATTGATTGTCACGGAAATTTTTATTTGATAAGATTTGATAATCATGCAAGACAACAAATGAATCATTTCTCTTTATAATAAGCAGTCATTACTTTCAGGAGGAACTTTCCACTAAACCAGGGAATAATATTATGAAGAATACGATCTACGCAATTGCCACGATGGATACCAAGGGTATCGAGATTGATTTTATTGCAGAAATTATTCAATCCTTAGGATTGGAGGCTAAAACGGTTGATGTGGGGACGGGCGATAATCCTGTTGTCCTTGCTGACATTTCCCGGGAGGAGATTGCCTCGTATCAACCCGCTGGCAATGAGTCAGTTTTGCAGCATAGGGAGCGCGGCAAAGCCGTATCGGCAATGAGTGAAGCGTTAGTCAATTTTATAGTATCGGAGTATCAAAAGGGCAAGATAGATGGAATCATAGGGATCGGCGGCAGCGGAGGAACTGCCTTGATTGCTCCGGCTATGCAGGCGTTGCCCATTGGTTTTCCGAAAGTGATAGTGTCTACCGTAGCCAGTGGCAATACGACTCCCTATGTAGGGTGTTGTGATCTTATGATGTTGTATTCTGTGGTTGATGTTGCGGGAATCAACCGAATCTCACACCAGGTGTTGGGAAATGCCGCCCATGCCATTGCAGGCATGGTGGCACACACTCTACCGCCGCTTGAACAGAAAACGACAGTCGGAATGACCATGTTTGGAGTGACAACCCCCTGTGTTATGGCAGTGAAAGAACTCTTGGAGAAGAAGGGTTTTGATTGTCTGATTTTTCACGCAACTGGTACCGGCGGGAAAGCCATGGAAAAGCTGGTAGACAGTGGGATGATCGATGGAGTGCTGGATATCACAACCACCGAAGTGGCCGATGAAGTGGTAGGTGGAATTTTCCCTGCGGGGCCGGAGCGATTTGACAGCATCATCAAAAAAGGGATCCCGTATGTCATGAGCACTGGCGCTCTTGATATGGTCAATTATGGCGCAGTGGATTCCGTTCCATCGCAATACAAAGAGAGAAAGCTCCACATTCACAATGAACAGATCACATTGATGAGAACGACTCCTGAAGAAAATCGCCAATTTGCCCGATGGATGGCGGAAAAGATTAACCGTTCAACTACTCCTGTAACAATACTGCATCCTGAGAAGGGAGTATCGATGCTGGATCAATCCGGACAGGATTTTTATGATCCCGAAGCCGATGAAGCACTTTTTGCTGAATTGGAAAAAAGTATCAATCAAACAGAAACCCGGCAGCTAAAAAAACTTCCACTCCACATTAATGATATGGATTTTTCAAAGACGTTAATAGAAGAGTTTTTAAGAGTGTCCGCTCAAACTCCAAATTCTCACTCATGCTGATATCTTGAACTCTTATACAGGAGCCAACCATGAATGAAACTCGAACATCCATTCTCTCTAAGTTCAAAGAGAAGATTGCCCGCAAAGAGCCTATTATCGGCGGGGGTGCAGGTACGGGCATCTCGGCCAAATGTGAAGAAGCAGGCGGCATCGATCTTATCGTCATTTATAATTCGGGCAAATATAGAATGGCAGGTAGAGGCTCTCTATCGGGGCTGATGCCCTATGGAAATGCCAACCAAATTGTCAAAGAGATGGCCTATGAAGTTCTTCCCATTGTCAAACACACACCGGTGCTTGCTGGTGTTTGTGGGACGGATCCATTTATGATTCGTAATTTGTTTTTGAAGGGACTAAAGGAATTAGGTTTTGCAGGAATTCAGAATTTTCCTACTGTAGGATTGATTGATGGGAACTTCAGGGCTCAACTGGAAGAAACCGGAATGAGTTATCAGTCTGAGGTAGAGTGCATTGCCGCAGCGCATCAACTGGACTTACTGACTACACCTTATGTGTTCACTCCTGAAGAAGCTGAGCAAATGGCTTCTGCCGGCGCGGATATCATCGTAGCCCACATGGGGCTTACAACCAGCGGGTCGATTGGTGCGAAAACCAGTAAATCCCTTGATGACTGTATTCCTATTATTGAAGCCATCGTAGAAGCCTGCAGATCACTTCGGAATGATATCATCATTCTTTGCCATGGCGGCC
>CAZEZQ010000454.1:3092-5249 GCA_964516245.1 uncultured bacterium
GCCTGATGACGCGCAATATATCTTTGACCGAGTTTCAGGGGTCCATGGTTTTTATGGAGCAAGTTCCATGGAACGACTCCCCACCGAACAATCCATTACAAGCCAGGTAGAAACTTTCAACAAACTTCGATTGAAATAAATGGTAGCTTTGGGGAAAATCTACTTCTCTTCTTTCTTTTATGATGTTAAATTTGAGCCAATACACTGTAAAAGGAAATATAGAATCATGAAAATCGGTAATGGATCAATAACTTATTCAGAAGATGTCGACACGCTTCAATTTGACTGGGGAAAAATTCATATTCTAAGTGATAATGAGGTCAGTGGGGCTGAGCATTTTAGTTTCGGTATTGTTGAAACCGAACCGGGCAAAGGCCATGAATGTCACAATCATCCCGATGCAGAAGAAGTAATCTTTGTCCTATCCGGCGAAGCGGAACAGATGATTGACCATAAGCCTCCAGTAAAAGTAACAGCAGGCGCTTGTATTCATCTTCCCGCTGGCGTGGATCATTCTACAATGAATATTGGCAACGAACCGTTGAAGCTGTTAATTGTTTATTCTCCCATTGGAGCCGAAAAAGCCCTGCGCAATAATCCTGACTGCAAAGTAATACCAGCCGAAAAAGCGGCTGTATGAAATGCTTTTTGTAGCAGACCTTGCCGGCTGGCGGCATCAGTGTGGCCTGCATTTTTTTATTATCAGGATTTCTTTAGATGAAACCAACTTCAAACCACAAACTCTTCAATTCTCCAATTGTTCTTTTAAGCATTGTATTCATATACCTGGTTTACGGTTTCACACAAACATCACAATCTGATTCACACAAACCAACAATCAATGTATGGCATGGCGATATACAACGGGTTGGGCATTTGGGGCGGGCGCAAGAAGATTTCAACTTGATGGGTGAACTTTCGGGATTTACATATCCAGTGGAATTGACCTGCTTTACAGGCAATCAATCGATATTGCTGAATGTAGGCCAGCGTAACGATGGTTTCGGCAATGGCAGGCGCTTGGCAAGAACAGGCCATTTCAATGCCGATATTCACATCAAAAATCTGATCCCGGGAAAAAATAAGATTCAATTGATTGCCAGAGATACCGAAGGAAGCCAAGTCAACAAAACGGTGACACTCATCAAAGAAAGTGGATCCTACCCACTCCCTGTGCGGATCGATTGGTCTGAAATCGAAGATCCTCAATCGGTGGGTCAGTATGTAGATGGCCACTGGGCCATCGATGAAAAAGGATTGCGCACGCAACACACTGGATACGACCGGATATTTTTGATTGGGGAAACCTCATGGCAATCTTACGAAATCACACTTCCAGTTACTATCCACGCAATCGATGAAGAAACCGGACCGGTAAGCAGCGGCCACGGAGTTGGACTGTTGTTTTATTTTCAGGGCCACGTGATTGGTGGTCCAAGAAATTTTCCCCCATCTCAACCCAAATGGGGATACCAACCCTTTGGTTCGATTTATTGGCTGCGATGGAAAAAGAACCGTTCGGAACGAACTCCCCGCATTCAGTTTTACCATGGTGATTCTAACGAGCAACACTATTTTGATGAATTCCCAATTGAATGGGGGGGAACCTATTGGATGAAGGCGCAATGCCAAAACCAACAACCTTCTGAAAAAGGATGGGGAGTTACCATCTATCGTTACAAAACCTGGCCTTTCGATAAGCCCGAACCCGATGAATGGAATTTGGAATACACTCAGACCAGCGAACATGCTTTACAAAGTGGCGGCGTAGCATTGCTGGCACATCATGTGGATGCATCGTTTGGAAATATTCACATAAAGGCATTCGAATCATCTCCATAACAGAAACCCACATGAAACAGATAAACAGTCATGGCGTAGCGGCAAAAAGTCCGATACAGAATATGACCATACAATATATAGTAACTCATGTATCTAAATTGCACTATAAGTTGTTGCAGGCGAGGACACCTGCGCTCCAAAAAAGACTTTTTGCCGAATCGTCTTAAATGATAAATCCGGGTGACCCGATGCCGACAGTCGAATTTGTGCTGGGACAAGAAGGAGACGTATAGTGAATGGAATAAAGAAGACGACATTGTTTGTATGGTCGATTTTGTTGCTTTTGAGTGCTTCGCTGCAATGGGGGTGGTGCGA
>CAZEZQ010000455.1:0-5249 GCA_964516245.1 uncultured bacterium
CTTGCAGATGAACCAGCGCTTGTTCGTGTTGGCCGGCACGATTGTAGGCCACTCCCAATAAATAATGAGCATCGGCCAGTTTGGGAAACTCTTGGATGATGTCGCTCAGCGCTTTTTGGCTGGTTTTGTAGTCACCCTCAACAATGTAAGTTTTGGCCAGCAGGATCCGCGCGAAGATGGTTTGTGTGGGCGATACTTCGATGGCCCGTTTTGTGTTGCGTCTGGCTTCTTGCCATCGGCCCTGATGAAAATAAGCCATCCCCAAATTGAAATAAGCGGAAGGGTTGTTGGGGTCTTGCTCTGTGACTTGCCGAAACAAATTTATCGCTTGGTTGTATTGCTTTGTCGCCAAAAACATCAACCCGTGATCGATGCGTTGGTAAATTTCTAATTGGTCTTTGGGGTCGGGTAGGTTTTCTTGCTCTTCGATACCGGCAGTGCTTCCACCTCCGGCGGCATAGCCCAGCGAGGCCAAGGTTTCTGCGCGGCCTGCAGAAAGCGCTTGCTCCTCTGGCTTGGCAGTATCCATTTGTGAGAGCTGAAACAACTTGTCTTCCAATTCAGATTTCATTTGTATGGCGCGGGATGAATTCCTCTCCAAAAGATTCTCACGTTCGCCGGGGTCTTGTTCTAATGAAAAAAGTTCGGCTTTGGGCGATTGAATGTACTTCCAATTGGAGCCGCGCAGCGCGAACAATGGGCTCCAATTGTAGGTATAGGGGTATTGGGTTTCTAACACCAACTGGCGTTGCTCTGTACTGGCATTTCCAAGAATCCAGGGTTGAAGAGACATTCCAGCGGTTTTGATTGGACCCAGCCCGCAAAGATCAATCAATGTGGGTGTGATATCCTCCAAACTGACAAGCTGGCCAACCCGCCGGCCTTGCTTGGACACAGAATCGGGGAGTTTCACGATCAGCGGCACATGCATGGCTTCTTCATAGAGCAGCAGGCCGTGCGTGCTTTCTCCATGATCGCCCAATCCTTCGCCATGATCGCCCAATACAATGATCAGCGATTCATCGTAAAGCTCATTCTCCTTCAAAAACGTAAAAAACTCACTGAGCGAATCGTCAACATACGCGATCTCACCGGCATAGGGGTTTTTGGGATATTTTTTCCGGTATTGAGGAGGGGGTGTATAACGCATATGGGGGTCGTAATAATGGGAAAAAAGAAAAAAGGGCTCGCTGTCTCCACTCTCCAAATAAGAACGCAGCCAGCCGGTCGACAATTGCAGCACCTCACCCGCCTTGCGCTCGATCACCGGCTGCACATCGTTCATCGCTTTTGGGTCGAAACGGTCGTCGTAATGCTGAAAACCTTGGGCAAACCCGTTTTGCCGGGAAAGCAAAATGGCGCCGGCAATGCCCGCCGTGCGATAGCCGGATTCTTGAAACAACTCGGCCAGGGTGGTGTGCCCGTTGCTAAGGGCTGTGTTGAAATTGTCTCTCACGCCATGCTGCACCGGATGCAAACCGGTAAACAGGCTTGAATGGGCCGGAACCGTTAATGGCACCGGAGTGACGGCATCGGTGAATACAATCCCATCGTCAGCAAACGATTGCAGAGCCGGGGTTTCGAGGTGTTTGGACTGGTAGGGTGAGAGATAATCGGCCCGGCAGGTGTCGATGCTGATCAAGATGACATTGGTGTTTTTAAATGGCGCCGAAATTGTAGAATCGGTCCGCGAACAGGAGGCCAAACTCAACAACAAACACGTGGGGAACAAAAAGAACAATATAGGAAATACAGAAAATAGTTTATGAAACATTATTTTTTTTATTTGTCTCACTATGATATACTTTGTTTTCAGAGTTGATTTTTTGCGTTAATATTATTATATCAACTCAATTTCTATATGAGGAATCTCTATGAAATTTTACCGTTACCGTACCACTCCTTTTTTTATTGCAATATGGGGATTGGCGATTTGGTTGTTGTACCAAGATGTGGAAAGCCAGTCGTTTTTAACCCGCGACGCCAAGGTGGATATTAACAACGGAGCGCTAATTATGCGCCAGGATTATTTGGGATTCTATTTAGGCAACCAAAAAATCGGTTATTCCCGTTTTGTGCTGAGAGAAGACAACGACGAATCGGAAGTCAAACTCCCCGGCAAATATTATCTCTTTAAATCGAATGCCTTTATGCAAATTCAGGCCTTGGGCATTACCCAAGAGATGAAAATCGAGCAATCGGGTGTGGTAAATGAAGATTTGACCATGCGCTCTTTCACGCTGAATTTTCAAGCCAGCGGCCAGCGTTTGTATACCCATGGCCAAATGAAAGAAGACGGGCTTCATC
The DNA here is from genome assembly GCA_964516245.1 of uncultured bacterium. Classification (GTDB taxonomy): domain Bacteria; phylum Hinthialibacterota; class Hinthialibacteria; order Hinthialibacterales; family Hinthialibacteraceae; genus CAZEZQ01. Next base: position 2,308 of record CAZEZQ010000455.1, read on the forward strand.
TCACCAGCAAATCTGAAGGCGCCACCACAGAACACGAACCAATCCCCATCGAACAACCGGTGTACCACACCGACTTGGTGCATTTGCTCGTCGCCCGAGAAGGGCTGGAAATTGGCAAAGAATACACCTATAGGGTGTATGATCCCTTAACCATGAGCAAAGGCCAGGTGGCTGCCAAAGTGGATTCGACCGATGACATTCAACTGCCTGACGGGAAAACGGTTTCGGCCTACAAAGTCAATGTGAATTTCAAAGGGATGAATTCAACTGTGTGGATCGATAAAAACGGCCAGCGCTACAAAGAAGTGAGCCAGGTGTCGGGCATCGTTTTCACCGCGCTGCGCGAAAGCAAAGAAGAAGCCACCGATATGAATTTTGTGTCGGATGACGTGAAAGGCCTTTCGACCGGCCAGCCCAACGAAAGCGTCGATTTGATCGAAGCCTCACGCATCAAGAGCAATGTTCAGTTTCGCAATCCCGCAGCGGTTCGTGAAATGAAAGCCAAATTGTCTTACAAAGAGAATGCCAACTCGGGCAAAACATTAAAAGAGAATATGGTGTTTGATGGCAGCTATCAATCGTTGATCGAAGAGAAAGAGGATAGTGTTGTAATCAACGTTAAGCAGTTGGATTATTCTCCCCTTACCGGCGGCCTGCCCGAAAACCAACCGCCGTTCGAGGTGGCTGACGAGTCTCTGCAAAAATATTTGAAAGAAGAAATTCTGATCCAATCCAACAATCCCAAGGTGCGCGGCAAAGCGATGGAAGTGGCGGGCGGCGCCAAAAACGAGTGGGAAGCGGTAGATAAAATCGCCACTTGGTTGTATCAAAATATCAAAAAAGAATTACGCGCCACCATCCCCTCGGCAGTGGAAATTTTGAAAACCATGAAAGGCGACTGCAACGAACACTCTACCCTGCTCGCCGCTATGGCCCGTTCGATCGGCATCCCCACCAAAATCGCCGCCGGCCTGGTTTATCACGAAGACGGCTTTTATTACCACGCATGGAACGAATTATATATCAACGGCAAGTGGTGGCCGGTCGATTCCACCTTAGACCGCATCGAGATGGATGCCGCCCACATCAAAATGGCCGAAGGCTCCACCGACGCCCAAGCCGACATCGTCAACATGATCGGCAACATCGATGTGGAAGTGATGTCGTATAAAGAACAAGTATGATGAAACCTCTCATCACTTCTTCTTTACCGCCAAACCATCCACCACCACCCGTGAGGGAGCGTTGACACCTCCGATTTGCACGAAAGTGAATATGGGGCTGTTTGGATTGGCAACCGTGAAGTCACCGCCAACCATGATGTTTTCAGACAGGTTTTGTTCGGCACTGGGGATCTCAGACACTTTGCGAAATAGTCCAAGATTTTGAAAGCCGTTGGAAAATACAAAAGCGAAAATACTGTTGCCCACCACACTTTCCCGCGTCACATTGACTTGCCCGACCAATTGAACCGGCAAGCCATTTTCAACATTCATCAATCGGGTGCCAATGTTGGCGGCGATATTCTCGGTTTTGGTTTCAAGCCGGATGGCAATATCACCCAACGATTCAAAAATGGGGGTGACTTCACCATCCACGTCATTGGTATTCACCAGCAGATTTTGCAAACCGTTGTCAAAAGAACCGTCGGTTTCCAGTTCGACATTCTCACCTTGCACAATTAGTTCATACGGTTCCACCGCAAACCGGTCGACCCATATTTTTGTGGATAAAGTCGAAAACGGCGAATTAACCGCTTGCAAAGCAAGTTGCATCTGGTCTGAAGGAGGGTGATAAATCAGGTTGATATCCCGGTACTCGCTAACCGGCAATTCATCTGAAGTAATATTCGCAAAGGCAATTTGCTCATCGATTGGATGGTTCAAGGCAACCAGGGCTACCGATACATTTGAATCTGAGGTTCGAATCAGGCTTTTAATGCTCATCAATGAGTCCGCATCGATCACGTGATTCGAGACCAAAAAGACCCCCCGGCCTGGCGCCAAACTGATTTCAATGCCTTTGCCGTCTACATAATTGCCTTCCGGCAATGCAGCCACATCCACACGCCCCAATTCAAAGCCGCGCACATTGCCCATAGTCAGTTGATTGGCTTCCAAAGTCTCGCCATTGAGCGATAAATAATTTGGCGGTGTTGGTGTAGGGGTTGGCGTGGTTGTTGGGGTGGAGGTTGGCGTGGGCGTTGGCGTGGATGTTGGAGTCCATGTTGGAGTCGCCGTTTTTTCTGCCAGTTCTCCTTCTATTTCAACCAAAAATTGTTTTCGCATGCCTGATGTTATATCGTCCCATTCTCCATTTTGAATAAATTCAGCAACAATCTCAATTCCACCTATATTATTGGGAGCGCCGCTTGCCCAATTTGTATACTCTAATGGTTCACCTGTAACCCAACCATATCCATTTGTTACCCTCATTAAACCCAGCCAAGTATTTATACTCATAGACTTTGCCAATAGAAAGGCAAAATCATTTTCTTCTTGAGAAGAAATGGTGAGTAAATGGCCACCCATACTTTCAGCGAAATTATTGGCCTCATTCCATGTCATTGCCTCATTAACGAGTACATAAAAGTTCCCGTTATCGGGATTCTCGATCCAAACAAAATCTTGGGGCAATGGGATTGGGGTAGGCGTGGCCTGTAATGGAACAATTTGTCCGTATGCAACTGAGATTTGAAATAAACAAAATAGAATGATGCTCCCGGTATTAAATTTCACGCTCATTTTGTTTCTCCAATGTTATTAATTATTTGTATTGTTCGATCAAATTTTTTCTTAAAAACACCCCACTCACCCTGGCAAGCTACATCAACAAAAAACACAAAGTGTAGGGTGGGCTTTAGCCCACCAATGAAACGTACGTATAACCAATAAAAATCTCAGAACTAATACAAGGTGTTTCAAACGAGGAGGGCAAGGTTG
>CAZEZQ010000456.1:0-665 GCA_964516245.1 uncultured bacterium
ATTGTTGCCTTCATCATTATCAATGGGCACCCGCCAGAAGTTGGGTTCTAATGGTGAAGCCATCAATTCTTTGCCCTTGTATTTCAGCGAGCTCAACACCCAATCCCCTTTGCGAAAACGGGCTTCTAACTCATCTGTGCGCACTCCCAGAAATTTAGGTTCACCGAACACATCCAAATCCGGGGGCAGTTCATCTTCTTCATTCTGGGCGAAAGTCTTGTAATACATAGGATATTGATCCCAAGCCACCTCATGGCCTTCAGCCGCCCATTTGGTGTTTTGTTTCAAATGGAAGGATACTTTGAGGTAGTATTCCGCATCCGCTTTGATATCCGGGTGTTGAAATGGAATAGTGACAGTTTCTTCTGAATGCGGTGGCAATGCAGGAGCGTCTATCTGCCCATGTTGAATCAAGACTCCGTTCTCAGTAAGCTCCCATTTCATGGCCACAAAATCGAGTGATAGAAAATCATATTCATTGCGTACTTTGATCTTGCCATCCAGCACATCCACCGGTTCGGTGGTGATGTATTGATACACTTTTTTCGCTTCAATCAGCGAGGGGTTGATGATGCGGTCCGGCTGCACCAGCCCGTTGCAGCAAAAATTGCCATCGTTGGGGAAATCGCCGTAATCACCGCCATAGGCCCAGAACATGCGCCCAT
>CAZEZQ010000456.1:675-5248 GCA_964516245.1 uncultured bacterium
GGTATGTTTGCGCAAACCCTGATCAACCCAATCCCAAATATAACCGCCTTGCAGCTGCTTGTATTCTTTGATGGCGGTCCAATATTCTTGAAAGTTGCCCAGCGAATTGCCCATCGCGTGCGCATATTCGCATAAGATCAACGGGCGGTCATCGTGGTTTTTCGCATAGTTGACAATGTGTTCGATGGTCGCATACATTGGGCAATAAATGTCTGTATGCGGCCGCATCTCGGCGCGCTCATACTGCACCGGCCGGGTGGGATCTCGATGGTGAATCCAATCGCTGGCGGCCACAAAGTTTTGGCCATCGCCCGCTTCGTTGCCCATCGACCAGGTGATGATGCCGGGGTGATTCTTGTCGCGCTCTACCATACGCTGAATACGGTCCAAATGCGCCGCTTTCCAATCGGGGTTATCGCCCAGCGTTTCCCGGCCATACCCCATGCCGTGTGATTCAATATTGGCTTCGTCGATCACATACAAGCCATATTGATTGCATAGCTCATACCAAATGGGTTGATTGGGATAATGCGCCGTTCGTACCGCGTTGATGTTGTGCTGCTTCATCAATTGAATGTCGCGAATCATAGACTCTTTGCTGATGGCGTGTCCAGCATCGGGGTCGTGCTCGTGACGATTCACTCCTTTGAACAATACGGCTTTGCCGTTTACCAACAATTGCCCATTTTTTATTTCCACTTTGCGGAAACCGACTGGATTTGGAATCACTTCTATAACGTGGCCATCTTTGTCTTTCAATGCAACGATCAGCGTGTATAGATAGGGACTCTCTGCCGACCATAATTTGGGATTGTTCACCGAAGCCGTAAATTCAGCATCCAACTGAAATTGCTCGGGCTTTGCCGTTTGAACCTGCACGATTTTAGTTACAGATTGCTGATTTTCTCTGGGATAGTTCAGCACAGTATTCCCATTTGCATCGTATAGCCTGGCTTCAATGCTTACTTCTTTTTCCTCTTGTGTGTAGTTGATCAGGTCGGCTTTCCATTGCAACTCTGCATTTTCATAATTCTCATCCAGTTCAGTAATCACAGAATAATCGCGGATATGCACATCCCCCACGCTATACAAAAACACATCGCGAAAGATTCCCGATAGCCGCCAAAAGTCCTGATCTTCGAGATACGAGCCGTCGCTCCAGCGATACGCTTCCACTGCAAGAATGTTATCTTTCGGCTTTAGAAATTGCGTAATGTTAAATTCCGCTGGGGTGCGGCTGCCCTGGCTGTAGCCCACTTTCTTGCCGTTTACCCATACATACATCGCTGATTGAACACCCGCAAAATGCAAAAACACCCGCCTGCCTTCAAATGTTTCGGGCAGATCAAAATTCAAACGATACGAGCCTACAGGATTGTAATCATGCGGGATATGCGGTGGATTTTTGGGAAACGGATATTTGATATTGGTGTAGATCGGCATGCCGTAGCCCAGCATCTCCCAATTGGATGGCACCGTGATTTCATCCCAATTGAGATCATTGTAATCGGTTCGATAAAACTCTTTGGGCCGGTCTGCCGGTTTGCGCACCCAATGGAATTTCCATTGGCCGTTGAGAGATTTATACCAGGGGGATTGTTCCCATTCATTTTGCAGAGCGCTTTGCTCATCGGGAAACAAGCTCATGCTGGCGTGCGGCGCCTCCCGCCCCTTGGCAAACACATTCGGGTCTTCCCAATCCGGTGTTGCGGCTTGCGTATATACGGTGCCGAACAAGAAAATGAATAGGATGAGTTGGAATCGATGTACAAAGTTCATGATGGCTGCTCCCTATAATTGACTATGGCAAACTACTGGCACACTTCGATCTCCCCCCTGTGCCTGCGGCACTTTCCCCCTTTAGTAAAGGGGGGCTAGGGGGGGATTCGAAATGTTCCTTTATTTAGTTATCTCCACAAAGCAGGGGCAAACACAAAAGGTTGCCCCTACAATTTCTCTACTATTTAGAAGAAATACAAATACAGCGCAGCCAAAATGCCGCAAATCAAAATGGCGAGCACATTGTACAACGCTGTGGTTTTGAAGGTCGCGCCTTCGGCAATCTTCTCCACTTCTTCATCTGACGCATGTCTGGTGTTGAGTGAAATGATGATTCCAACAATGACCACAATGATCAGCGCCACGCCCATGCGGTTGAGAAACGGGTCGAGAAACCGGGCCCATATCGCTTCGGGGTCCAAATAGGGGAGAAACTTCAACAGTGCCGAAAGCGGGATGGTAACAATGGCCATCCAAACTGCTGCGATTGCGGTGCAGCGTTTCCAAAACAGGCCTAACAAGAAGATGCCAACCACGCCTGGTGAAATAAAGCCTGTGTATTCTTGAATGTATTGAAACGCTTCAGGCACAGAGCGCATCATCGGGGCGCAGAGGGCGCCGATCACCAACACCACAAAAGTGGTGATGCGGCCAATGGTGACCAAGCCCCATTCATCTGTGTTGGGCCGAAAACGCTTGAAGATATCCATAGTGAAGATGGTCGCCGTGCTGTTGGCAATCGAGTTCAGCGACGAAACAATCGCCGCAATAAAAGCGGCAAAGATCAATCCGCGAAAGCCTATAGGAATCAACTCACGCAGCAAGGTGGCATAGGCTTGATCGTTGGCATCGCCAATGATATCGGCATAGAGGGCATAGGCGATAATGCCCGGCAGCAACACTACGACTGGGACAATCACTTTTAGAAACGCCGCGAACACAAGGCCGTGCTGGGCTTCTGAAATATTCTTGGCTGCCAAGGCGCGCTGGGTAATGTATTGGTTGCATCCCCAATAGCTCAGGTTTGCGGCCCACATCCCGCCGAAGAACACGCCGATCCAGGGATACAAATTATGATCCCATGCCATTACAGTATGGAAATGCCCAGGCGCTTCTTCCATCAATTCAAAAAAGCCGGCAATCACTCCAGTCCCGTCACTCACGGCATACAAGCCGAAAATTGAAACGGCGGTACCCCCAATAAACAATACCGCCACTTGGATAAAGTCGGTCCAGGCCACCGATGTCAATCCACCGTAAATGGTGTAGACCATCGAAATCACGGCCAATACGCAAACCGGCATAAATAATAAGAACCATTCATTCCAGTCTGTTGGCTCCATGCCCATGCTTTCCACATCCAGGCCGATAAAGCTTTTCATGGTCAACGCGCCGAGATACATCACCGAGGTCAAATTTACAAAGATATAGACCAGCAGCCAAAACACCGCGAGACCGGTGCTGACACGGTAATCGAACCGTTGTTCCAGATACTGCGGCATGCTGTAAATCTGCATTTTCAGAAAAATCGGCAAAAACCATTTGGCCACGATCAACAAGGTTATCGCCGCCATCCATTCATACGACACCACCGCCAGTCCGCCCGCATAGGCCGAACCGGTCATGCCGATCATTTGTTCCGCCGAGATATTCGAGGCAATTAACGAGGTCCCGATAATCCACCAGGGCAGCGCCCGGCTGGCGAGAAAAAAGTCTTCTGAGGTCCGCTCACGCTCATCCTTTTTGTATGCCGCCATTATCGCAATGGTCAACACCACCACAAAGTAGAGCCCAAATACCGCAATGTCCCAGGTGTGAATCTCTAGATTCATTCCGACTCTCCTTCCCATAATCCAAGCAAAAATATGACATCGAATAACGCTAGAAGAATGTTCGGTTGCATTCAAGCGCCCTGACGAATCACGATGTCTGTATTAGCCTATCACAAAACAGCCGGTAAAATCATACCCGCAAAAGGGATACAACTCTATTTTTAGAAGGATTCAAACAATGGAAAGCAAATGGTTAGAATGGGCCCAACGCTTGCAGGCCATTGCCCAATCGGGATTGCATTTTACAGAAAGCCACTACGAACGCGAACGTTATGAAGGCATTCGGCAAATCTCTGCCGAGATTTTTGCCCAACATACCAATTTGGATTGTTCGATTGAAGACATTATCAATCTGTTTGGCAAACAAGAGGGGTATGCGACTCCCAAAGTCGACACCCGGGGTGTGGTGATTCATGACAGCAAAATCTTATTGGTCAAAGAGAGCATCGACCACAAATGGACCCTCCCTGGCGGTTGGGCCGATGTTTGCTCTACCCCCAAAGAGAATGTGGAACGTGAAATGTGGGAAGAATCAGGCTTTGAAGTCGAAGCCAAAAAACTGGCCGCCGTATATGACCGCTCAATCCGCAATCATTACCCTCCGCTCCCCTTTCACGTGTACAAATTATTTTTCTTATGCGAGATCACCGGTGGTGAAGCCAAAACCAGTGACGAAACCGAAGCCGTCGATTTCTTCGACCCCAATCATCTCCCCGAACTTTCCATTTCCCGAACCAACGAAGAACAAATCCACCGCATGTTCGAACACTACCACAACCCCACATTACCCACAGACTTTGATTAGTTGTCCGGCATACAAGCAGAATCTGACAATCCGGCAAATAGTAAAATCCAGCATTTTGATGTACCACATCTCAGAACGTAGGCGTCCCGCCTACTCTATATATAGTTGCAGGCGAGGACGCCCACCAAGGCGCGTCTATGACCTGCGCTCCAAAAAT
>CAZEZQ010000457.1:0-5241 GCA_964516245.1 uncultured bacterium
GGCTATTCCGTTCAAAATCATCGCGTGTCGCCGCGTTATCAACAGTTCGAGTCAGAGCGCGGCAACCCCGGACGGATTTATTATCTCACACCATTTGCCCGCTCCAAATTTAATCGACATATTGTCGGCGCTGATTACAAGGTCGTTTTTAAGTCGTGGTCATTTGAAGCTCAACTAAATCAAACTCGACATCAATCTGCAAGTTCTAATCTCAAACCATTTAATTCTGATTTGCCGTTTGGTTCCACGCCATCGTTTCATTTTAAGAATGAGTTGCGTACGACAGATGTTAAAAGTTCAATTTTACACAACACAACCTCATGGCTGTCGAACCGTTTGGGCTATGAACACAAAGGTTTGCATTATGAGGATCAGAATTTACTCGTCCCCGAAAGTGCGGCCATTGGGACGGCCAGGGATCGAGCGTTTGCCTTTTTTCTCAAGCAGGATTATCAATTTAATATGTCCGAATGGGCGTTTAATGTATCACCGGCCATTCGTTTTGATCAGGCGCGTTTGAGCAGTCAAGAAGATTCCCGAATGGAACGTCAATGGAGTCCGCACGTTTCCGCGTTTTTGTCGTATGGAGTGAAACAGTCATTTTATCTAAAAGGAAATATTGGCCGTGCCTTTCGTTTGCCGACGTTTGCCGATCTGTTCTACCAGGATTTTCGCGTACAGGGCAAGGCTGATCTGCTGCCGGAAAAAAGTCTGAATCGGGACATTGGTTTTGGCGCGCACTTTTATCTGATGGGCGAATGGCGATTCGAAGCTTCGACATTTCAAAATACCATCGATGACATGATCGTCTGGCGGCTCGGCAGCTTTGAATTTTTCCGCCCTTACAACACCGATGCCGAGCTGTTTGGGGACGAGTATTCGCTCTCCTGGCGAACGTTTGCCGATGTTCTCAATGTGAACGGCAGCTACACGCATCTGCGGCCGCTGAATAAAAATGAAAATGAAACGCTGTATAATAAATTTCTGCCGTATCGTCCGCGGCATTCGATAAAAGCCGGCGTGGATCTTTCTTTCGAAACGTGGCGAACGAGTCTGTTGTATCGTCATGTTGGTGAGCGTTACATCACCGAAGCCAACACCAAATCCATGCCCGCCTATGCCGTGTTCGACTGGACGGCGCAGTGGACGATTACATTTAAAAAAATGCAGTATCAATTTCAATGCGCTGTTTTGAATGTTACGGATGAGTCGTACCACATCATTCGCGACATGCCTCTTCCCGGCCGGGAATGGCGTTTGGGATTGACTGTGAAATATAACTAATTCAAAAAAACTAAAAAGGCCTAACACAAAAGCGCCAATCCACAAAGGTCACACAGAATTTGTGGCGCTTTGTGTTTTTGTGTTATAACTGGAGAACAACATGTTGAAAAAAGTACCAATTCTGTTTATCCTGTTCATTCTGTCTAAAAATATTTTGGCAGATATTCCGCGAACGCTGTACACTATAAACGGCTCTGCCGAGTCCATCTCAAAAATGACGCTGGACGGCGCTTTTACTATTTCTCAAAACGTCGCCAAAACCGGCCAGATCCCGAATCAAATCGTCGCGCACAACGATATGATTTACATTGTTGATTCCGGCACCAGCGATATCAAAATTCTCGATCCGCAAACGGATGCGATTGTCAAAACCATTGCTTTGGCGCCGGGCGCCAATCCGTGGGATATTGTTTTTGTCGGCCCACAAAAAGCGTATGTTTCCAACTGGGTGGCCAACACCGTTTCTGTTGTTGATCTTGAACAAGGCGTGGTTGTCACGGATATTCCCGTCGGCAAAGGCCCGGAGGATATTATGCTGCTGAATAACCAGGCGTTTGTCACCAACACCGGATACGCCGGCTGGGGCGTGCCGTACGAGCAGGGTACGGTGACTATTATCGATATTCTCACCGATACGGTGATCGACACTATTGCCGTTCCCACCAACCCGCAAAAAGCGGCGCTTTCGCCAGATGGCAAAGTGCATGTGCTGTGTACTGGCGACTATGCGGAGAATGTCGGCCAGGTCGCGGTTATCGACCTGTACACCGGCCCATCATGGAATACCCCGGCCGTTGTGGACACCATCGTGCTCGGCGGCTCACCCGGCGATCTCGACATTGCGCCGTCTGGAAAAGCCTACGCCATTGCCTGGGGCGATGAGACCAACGGTTACCTCTATTCGTATGACGCTTTTTCCGCAACGGTTGCGCATGATGCCGGCAATGCTATTCTTGTCGGCCCAAACACCGGCCAGGTGTTGTATGACGGCCGCGAGGATTGTTTGTGGATTCCGACCATGACCGTCTGGGGCGGCGACGGTTATGTGCAAAAATTCGACGTGTCGCAAGATTCTATCGTCTGGGTGTCGGATGTCATTGGCAACGGCACGCAAAAAGTCGCGGTGCTGGAAGCGATCTGGGACATGACGCCGTGGGCTGATGCCATCGCATCCTTTACACCAGGCGCCGGGGCCGGATTCGGACAAAATTATATGCCCGACAATGTGCTGGGCCCGCCGGATCAATCCGCCGGTGTGGGCGAATTTTCGCCGAGCAACAAACCGCAGGAGATTTTGTCGCTCGGGCATGGCGGCGAGATTGTTCTTTATTTTGATGATAATACTATCGTCGACCGAGAAGGCCCGGATTTTACCGTGTTTGAGAATGTCTTTATTTCTTTTTTTGATAACCTGCCCTACATCGAAGCCGGTATCGTCTCGGTCAGTCAGGACGGCGTTGAATTTGTCGAATTTCCGTACGATACCGCCACCTGGGCCGGACTCGCCGGCGTCACGCCAATGAAAAATAATTACGAGTTTATGAATCCCGAGCTCTCCGGCGGCGATCAGTTTGATCTCGCCACCGTTGGGCTGGAGTGGGCAAAATACGTCAAGATTACTGATCTCGGCGATATCAAAAAAGAGGGCGACTGGAACGGCGATTTTGATTTGGATGCGGTTGTCGCTATAAATTACGTGCCGACGAGCGTAGCGGATAAAAAGGATAATGTCAGTGCACCGGAACAGTTTGTCCTTCATCAAAATTATCCCAATCCGTTTAATCCGGCGACGACAATTCGCTTTGAACTGGCATCATCGAATGTCGTTTCCGTGGATATTTTTAACGCGTCCGGCCAATTGATCACAACGTTGATGAACCAGCCGATTGTTGCCGGTCAACATTCGGTTCAGTGGGATGGACTGGATCGATATGAGAGTGCGGTGAGCAGCGGGATTTATCTGGCGCGGGTGAAGGTTGGGAATGAAATCAAGTCTTTGAAAATGTCGTTGGTGAGATAAAGAACTGTCCCGATCCCTTGCGGGATCGGGACAATGATTTCCTCCTTCCGCCGCGGCGGCATGCGTTGGAGGCCGCTCAGCGTCCGCTATAGTCGGAGCGTAGTGGACGCAGAGCGTCTCTGCATGCGTTCCCCCGCCGGAGCGAGGGAACGAGTTGACTTTTTCAGCAGTTTCGTCATGGCGATATATGATTCTTTGGCGTTATATATCGTTGCGTTATCACGATATATGATTCCTGTGCGTATGGGAGCTGTTCCATGGAGATTATTTGGTCACATGCTCCCCGCGCAGCGTAATCGTCGCGCGGCGCGCTTCGGCATATTTTTTATTCAATTCGGCCTCGCTCAATCCTGCCTTGTTCTCAAACTCCAGGGCGCCGGCGCCGTACAGCCGGTAATCGATTTTGTTGGCGTTTGCCAGCGCTTTATAGGCCTCGGACTGGCCGAACAGCGCTTGCAAATCGTTCATCGTGTACCAGGCGCGCAACTGCGACAGCTTGGTGTTGTCGATCGTCTCGCCCTGCTGAATGGCGATGTCGTTATCCGGAAAAAAATCATCGGGATTGGTGTGCTGGATGCTCTCCTCCACGTACACCGCGTTTAACGTGCGGTCGTCGGCGTAACCGACAATGTCGATGTGCAGGGCTTTCAGCGTCGAGTCCTGCGCCAGTTGGCCGAAGAGCTGGTTCGAGTTGCTGACAATGGCATTGATGAGGTTCTCAATGACCAGCGACGAGCGGATGTCCTGCGTTGTGATATTCAGATAGCCCAACTCTTGCGGATGATCATCGATCAGCAGTTGCAGGCGCGGCAGACTGGACGACACATTGTAGCGGTAATAGCCGGTGACAAAAAACGCCAGGCTGTCGCTCAAGTATTTTTTGATGTCAATGGTGATCTCCCAGGCGTTCTCCGACAGCTCCACCGGATCGTTGAACACCGACACCATGTCCTCGGCGATCATCTCTTTTTCGACGGCCACCTCGGTGGGAAAGACCAGAATGTCCTGCCGCAGCGGCGTTTCTCCGGCGGTGAGGCTGTACTGCCGCGCCGTGTAGCCCGGCAATTCGCAGGTCAGCTCGACCCTTTGCCCCACCGGCAGTTCAAAGGCAAACTGTTTCGTGACCGGATCGGTGGCGACGGACCCCAATGTTTCGCCGCTCTGCAGATCACGCCACATCACCTGCTCACAGCTCAACGTGTCGTTGGAAAGGCCGTTGAGCACGGCGCCGCTCACCGGCACAGATGTGATTTCCACCACTGGCGGCCAGACAATGGGGCCGGGCGGGCTTTGCGCTGTGGATTTGATTTGCTCCGCCATTACCCATGACGCAGCGAACAGAACAAACACCAGGATCAAATGCAATCGCGTTGTTTCTGCTTGTTTATCAAATGTTCGTTTCATAAAAATTCTCCATCTTTCATCGGATTTGTTCGTCACGAGCACAACGAGTATTTTGACGACCAGACTATCACGCTACCGCTTTAACACAAACTTTGTTATTCCGCCGCTCACATAGACGTAATTCCACCACCAGCCCGAGAGATGTTTGAAAATGGTCCGTTTTATTTTCCAGGTTTTATAATGCTTTAAAATGCCGAGATAGGAATTCATGCTGCTTTGAAACAGCTCCAGTTCTTCCACGCTCGGTTTGTGATCGCGGACAATCTCATTTTGCTTTTGTATGGCTTCATAAAAATTGCCTTTGGTGCGATTGGCAATGTAAATGCGGTGCGGCTTGATCACCGCGCCGAGGTATTTTACGCCTTTTGTAAAATGCTGTAAATAGATTTTGTTTGGATGCAATTCCAAATGCAATTGTCGCAACAAGTATTCTTTCATCAGAGGAATCAAGGCTTTTAAATACTCTTTGTCCTGATGAATGAGAATAAAATCATCGACATAACGGCCGTAATAGCGGATGCGTAAATCCCACT
>CAZEZQ010000458.1:0-5241 GCA_964516245.1 uncultured bacterium
GGCTTGGCGGGAGCCTTGCCCTCCTAACAGCAAAATCCCTTAAGTTAATGACATTGCCTCCCAACCTCCACGCCGCGGCGCGCAGGCCCCTGCTTGGGGGAGGAGTTACAAGATCAGCATTATAAGTTGAGCATACGGCAAATAAATAAAATTTGAATATTCGTCAGATTACACTTGTTGTTTATGGATTTTTTTTGATTAGCTGACGAAAGCGATGGATGAGTAAGAGGAATAGGAAAAAGGCAAATTGGAGGGTTACGATTAAGGCGGCGGGGGGGAGGTCTAAAACTTGAGATGACAATACGATTCCAATGGCGGAAGTGATGAGGCCGATGAACAGAGAAAAAAAGACCATTTTATTGAAACGGCAGGTCATTAGTTGGGCGCAGGTCCCTGGGATTACCAAGAATGCTGTAACGAGTATTACACCCACCATCTTGGCCGATAGCACGATAGTGAGAGCCAGTAGAAAAAGAAGCCAGTAATGCAGAAAACCGGTGGGGATGCCCAGGGTATCGGCGTAGGATTCATCGTAACAAAAGGCGTACAGTTCTTTGTAGAACATCACAATGCTGAACAAGACCAACACAGCCAGGGCGGAGAGCAGTTGCAAATCCAACTTGGAAATCGCCATGAGGGCGCCGAATAAATAATGGGAAACATCGGTGGTGTAACTTTCTCGAAGAGACATAAAGATCACGCCGAGGGCCATGCTGGTGGCGAAAAAAATGCCGATGGCGCTGTCTTCGGAGATTTGATGGGTGCGGGTGGAGAAACCGATCAGCAGGGCTACAAACAAACAGAACCCAAGAGTGATTAAAAAAACGGTTAAATTGGGAGAGGCCAGCGCTGGAAACAACCACAGGCCGAAGGCGATTCCACCAAAAGCGGAATGGCTGATCCCCTGGCCGATAAAGGCCATTTTTTTTAGAACTACATATACGGATAGAAGAGAACAGGCCAAACTGACCAGCAAGGTGCCGAAAAGCATGCGCTGTAAAAACGTATGCTGATAAAAATCTTGAAGATAGGGTTCAACAAAAGCGTACCAATTTTCCATCAGTGGCGAGAAGGCCTCCGTCTCTTTTTTCTTTTGTGTTTGCGATGGGGTGGATTTTGATTGGAATGGAGATGACCGGTGGCATCGGATGCGTTTTTAAAGGTTGAAGGGATTTGTTCTTTGAACAATTCTTGCTGGGCGAAAATCGCATCCAATTCACAATTGTATGTATGGCTCAAGACTTCGTGGTTGATCAGTTCTGATTTGTCATGCCAGTGAATGGATTTGTTCAAGCAGGCAATTCGTTCTGAAAAGCGGGCCAGATGATTTATGTGATGTGAAACCATGATCACTGTTAATTCATACTGATTTTTTAAATCCACCAATAAGTCGATAAAATGGCTTTGGGCGGTGGCGTCTAAACCGCGCAAGGGTTCATCCAGAAGCAATAAGCGTGGATAGGTTACCAATGCCCGGGCTATGTATGCCCTTTGCTGCTGTCCCCCTGAAAGCTGGGTAAATGGACGATGGATCACATGGTCTAAACGAACTTGAGAAAGCAAAAAATGGGCATGGTCTTTGTAGTCGCGTTTGATGGGCCAACCAATGCCGCTGGCTCCATACGCGCCCATCAACACCACATCGTAGACCGTGGCGGGGAATTGGTCGGGAATCGGCTGATACTGAGGGACATAACCAATCAGTTTCCGCAGGCGCACCGAACCGGGTTTTTTCCCGAAAACCTCTATAAAACCATCGGTAGGTTTTAACGAGCCTAAAATTAATTTTAGTAATGTGGTTTTCCCCCCGCCATTGGGGCCGATAATGCCCATAAAAACGCCTTCGTCCACATCCAAATCGATATTGACCAGTATTTCTCTTCCGTCGCGAAAAAAGCTGACATCCTGCATGCAGACGGCAGGTTCCAAGTACAAATTTGGTGGCGTGAGAGGAGCGAGATCGTCATTCATGGGTGACACTTTTGTTTGAAAGCCCTTGGGCGAATGAACGCATATTAAACCGCATGGTTTCGATATACGTTTTCCGTTCGGGTATTTGTGGATTGCCGATTGGATCCAATTCCAAAATCGGACAATTTACTTCTTGAGCGAATACTTCTACGTTTTTTTTATTTAATTGTGGTTCTATGAAGATAACGGGTTGCTCCAAACTTTGCAACGCTTCAATAATCTTTCGAATTTGCCGTATGGATGGTTCTTTTCCCGCCCAGGGTTCAATGGAGGCGATTTCTTCGAGTCCATACCGTTTCGCAAAGGGTACAAAAGCGCTGTGATAGCCCACATATTTTTTATGGGGAGCGATTGCAGTGTTTGTGAAATTTCTTGATGCAATTCAAAAAGTTTCAACAAATACTCTTCTGTTCGCGTTTCGATTTCTTCTGATTGATCTGGGTATTGATTTTTTAAATGCTGGGAGATCATGCGCACGGCGTCTTGAGCCCAAACCGGGTCTAACCATAGGTGGGGGTTGTTTTCATGCGAACGGCCATGTTCGGAAGAATTTTGATTTTGTTCGATAGATGGGTCATGAACTGAAGCGGATTCGGCCTGTTCTAATATCAGAACTTTCGTATTGTTATTTTGAGTATTTTGGATCAATGGTTGGATCCAATCATCGAATCCATAGCCCATGCGGACTACAAATCCTGCCCGATGCAATTTTTTACTATCACTTATTCCAGGTTCGAATAAATGAGGGCTCTGATTGGGGGGGATCAGTGTGAAGACCTGAGCGCTATCTGGGGTGATATTTTTGCACCAATCAGCCAAAGGAAATATGGAGGCGGCGATTCTTATAGTATCAGAGTCTAATGAAGGTTGGTCTTGATCTATGCAACTACTCAACAGAAAGATTGTAAAAAGCGCAACCGAAAATGAGATAAGCCAGTTTGTAAGTTTCATACATTTTTTTCCTTGAAAAAATCAACCTCAAAACCCTTTTGATGCTACACTTGTTTGTTATCTTAGAATGAACTAGTTTACGAGTATAATACCCTTTGTTTTATTTTAGGCTGGGTCGACCCTGTTACGATATTTAATAATCCATGTTTTTTAGCCGCAAGCGCACAAAATTGGGCAAACCAAGAACGAAAAAATTTTCGGCCTATTGTATGCCCGCTATTCTTATTGAACCGGGCCGGACAGAAACACAAGCCGAAGCGGTCGAACATAGTTTTCCTCTCATTCAGCAACATTTGATGGCATGCCAAGCCGATCCCTATTATGGAATATTTTTACCCATTTTAGACATATTGAAACCCTATTTGGACCTATACCCCGAAGAAAGAACCTGGGTTCGGCGTTTGTTGCAGCAAGAACGTTGTTGTATCCCCAGTAGTATGAACTTTCCTTTTGCTTCTGCAATTGGGGCGGAGGCTTTGATTCGTAATTTGATGATGGGGAAAAAAACCAGTAATTCTTTGATGGGTGACAATTCACCAATCTATGTGAATTGCAACACAGCAAACAACGCATCGCAATTTCCTCAATTGCTAGTGAAATGCGGATTTGAAGCGGTGTTGATGGTTTGGGAGAATCTTGATAATTACCCTGTGGATTTGCCTGATTTGTTTTTGTGGTGTGCCCCTGATGGTTCAACCGTGTATACGTATCCATATCCATTTCAAAACCGGTTACAAGAAGAATCACTTCTTGATTCGTTAAAGAGATGGATAGAAGCCTCCAAAGAGCGCCTACCGCTGGATGCCGCGTTGTTTGTCGACATCCAAGAAAATGCCCCGCCTTCTCCAGAATTGGTAGGGAATTGCCGCGAACTCTCTGAAAGCGACCCTCCGATTTTTGTATCCGGAACGAGCATGGTCCCTTATTTTTCTGTTGTACATTCGGCGGTGAATGCGCAGAAATTGCATTTGGCGGCCACGTCTCAAGATTTGGGAAAACACGAAGAGGCGGGAATTTGTACGAGAATCGATTTGAAGATTGCAAACCGGCTGCTTGAGAATGCGTTGTATGAGGCTGAATTTTGGAGCACCCTCGCTCATGCGCAAGGGTTGAATGTATTGGGGCATGACTTGGACCAAGCCTGGCGCCAGGCGGCCTATGCGCATAGTTCGGAAAGCATTGCCGGCTTTGGGACCGAACTGCATTATTTGGATTTGTTGGAAACGTATCGAAGCGCTCTACAAAAGGCAGTTTCACTGCGAGACCGGGCATTACGCCATCTATTGCCTTCTGTCAATACATCGAATGAAGAAGGTGATAAGTGCTTTGTGGTTTTTAATTCATTGCCCTGGCGAACGGATGCTCTTTTGAGTGTATGGATTGAAGTCAAAGATGAAACCCCTGGTTTCATCTTGCAGAACCGTACGGGTGAGGAAATCCCCTATGAAATTCAGAACGTTGATTATTCGAAGGAAGGCGGCATCAGCAAAGCGCAGCTGGTGTGGAGCCAACGGGAATTGCCCGCCGCCGGGTATGTGGTTTTAAAGCAACAAACGCAACCTGAATTCGAGATGCCATTTTTGCAGCGGGGGCAAAGCCAAACCTGGCTGGAAAACGATTTTTTCCGGTTGGAGGTTGATGCAGAGAGAGGGGGAGGCATTGCCAGTTTTTACGACAAAGAATTAGAAAAAGAATTTATCCGTCAAAACAGTCCTTTACCAGGAAATAACGTAGCCATGCTTATGGAGCACGGGGCTGAAATGCCTGCCAAACAATTTTCCACAACCGGTGAGATTGCGTTTGGAAGCGCACGGTCCGCCGAAGTGCAATACGTCCATGGTGGGGTAAGCGACCGGCTCTATATTCGAGGCGACGGCCCAGGGCCCTGCAACCGGGTGCAAGAAATTCGGCTGTATCATGAATTGCCTTATGTGGATCTGGTAACCGTTTTGGAAAACCATCATCCCCGAAACGAAGGGTATACTTCAACGCAAGAGGCCATTCAAGAACTTTATATGCTTACGTTTCCCTTGGATTTGCCGGGAACGCTGCCGGTTTTTGAAGACCGGTTTTACGCCAAAGCCGATTGGCGCGGTTCCAACCCATTTCAATACCGCACTCCCACAAGAAATCATATAGGGTCCGGACACGGTTTGAATCAGGGGTATCGATGGCTGGATGTCTCTTGGACGTTTCTGGCGCATTTCTTGAAGAATGAAGAGAAAGTGCGCAGCCTGGCGATTGGCCCCTCTGAGATTGTATATGGCCAAGGACGTTATCATGAGACGGTTGAGCGATTGTTAGCGCACTTAAGCCGGC
>CAZEZQ010000459.1:0-5237 GCA_964516245.1 uncultured bacterium
GCGCTCCAAGATGTGGTACATCAAAATGCTGGATTTTACTTTTTGCCGGATCGTCCATACTAATTATGGCTTTATATTCTATGTGAATACTGATATAAAGTATATTAAAGAGAAGGCAATCAATGTCTTGCTCGTGTATACAATTTGAAACACCGCAGTGGCGTTTCTTTGATATCGAGGCAACGATGGCGCAAGCAGCAATGTCGTCACTGATAAAGCGAATTCGGCAACATGGAATCGTGGGAGCCGGCGGGGCCGGTTTCCCCAGCTATGTTAAACTGAACACTCCCGTCCAAACCTTTGTTGTAAACGGCGCAGAATGCGAGCCGCTGCTGCACAAAGACAAAGAGTTGATGAAACACTTTGCGGCCGGCATCGTGCAGGGCCTATCGCTTGTGCGGGACGAGTTGCAAGCCGAAGAAGCTGTGTTTGGCATCAAAGGCAAATATACCGAAGTCATCAACACCATGACTCCTCTCTTGGATCATCAAACCCGAATCCACAAGTTATCGGATGTATATCCTTCAGGCGATGAATTTGTTTTGGTTTACGAAGCCACCGGCAAAGTGATCCCGCCCGGCGGGTTGCCTCTGCATGTGGGGGTTGTAGTGATGAATGTTGAAACCCTTTTGAATATCATGCGCGATAGGCCGGCCACTACCAAATTCCTAACGGTCGCGGGAGCGGTTCATGAACCCAAAACAGTGGAAGTGCCGATTGGGGTTTCTCTGCGCTCGGTGGTAGAGGCCTGCGGCGGGGCAGCAGTAGAACCCTACAGCGTCTTGGTTGGCGGAGTGATGATGGGAAAACTCCCCGCCAGTTTGGATGACCCCATCACCAAAACCACGGGTGGCATTCTGGTGTTTCCAGCAGATCACCCCTTGGTGCAAAAATACCGGCGCAGCGAAATGGCGATTCGTCGAATCGGCAAATCGGCCTGCGACCAATGCTCATTTTGTACCGAATTGTGCCCACGGTATCTCTTGGGCCACCCCATCGAACCACACAAAGCCATGCGCGCGCTTGGCTTCAGCCATGAGAAATTATCGCTGGTGGCGGGATCGATGTATTGCTGCGAATGCAACATCTGCAGTTTGATCGCTTGTCCCGAAGATTTGGACCCCAAGAATGTTTGCGTGATGAACAAAACTGAACTGAGAGGACAAAAAGACATTTTCCCGGATGGACCGCCGCAGCGTGAAGTGCACAGCATGCGCTATGGCCGGCAGATTCCGGTTGCTCGATTGATTCAAAAATTGGGTTTATCAGGCTTTGCCAATACTGGGCCATTGACCCCAGTTCAATTGAACTTCGACAAAGTAACGATACCGCTAAAGCAACACATTGGCGCGTCCTGCCAGCCGCTTGTTCATGTGGGTGACCGCGTGAGAGCCGGACAAGCAATCGGCGATGTGGAAGAGAATCAACTGGGTTGCCCGGTTCATGCGAGCATAAATGGAATTGTGCAATCGGTGGATGATGTGAATATTACAATTCAATCTGAGTAATAGGGGTTTTATTAAAACTTATACTGTATATTTCACTATCAACCCTCTCTAAATCCCCCCCATCTTAAGGGAGACTTTGACAGCAATAATGTTTTATAGTGAAGCAATGCCTCATAAAAATAAATAAGGTGCAATTATGCCGAAAGCCATCGGAATGTTAGAACTCTCAAGTATCGGCATTGGATTTGAAGCGCAGGATGCGATGCTAAAGGCCTCATCGGCCCAATTGGTGTTGGCGAGAACCATCTGTTCGGGCAAATATATGGTTGTGGTCGGCGGTGATGTGGCGGATGTGCAAAGCAGCGTCGATGCCGGACGCCAAATCAGCCGCGACGCATTGATCGAGCGTTTCGTTATCCCCAACGTTCACGAAAGCGTGTTCCCAGCTCTCTCGCATACGGTTGAACTGCAGAAACACCAAATTGGCGCGATGGGGATCGTCGAAACGTTTACCGTATCCAGCATATTGGAGGCGGCCGACGCCGCCGCGAAAGCCGCGTCAGTCACGCTATTTCGCATCCACGTCGCTATGGCAATCGGAGGCAAAGGATTTCTGCAGCTTACGGGGGATGTCTCATCTGTTCGCGCCGCCATCGATGCAGCTTCTCAAATCGCCATAGAACAAGGCGTGTTGGTTAGCCAAGTCGTGATTCCAAACCCACGCTCTGAGTTGTTTCACGAGTACATCTAACCAAAACAAACGAGGTTAAACCGACTCTGATTTTCTCACACAAGACGGGCGAGTCCAAATAAAACACAATATGGCCAGTGCCAACACCAAAAGTAGAATTTTCCAAACCACATGAATTGCGGTGAGATACAAAGACAGGCTGAATAAGATCACAATCGCCACGGTAGCCATGATTTTCGATTTGGCGCGTATCACCCCATAAGTTTCCCAATCTTGCAGCATAGGGCCGAAAAAACGATTGTGATGCAGCCACTGATGCAAGCGTGTGGATCCTTTGGAAAAGCAAAAAGCAGCCAGAATGACCAATGGCGTGGTGGGCAGCAAGGGCAAAACCACTCCAAGAGTCGCCAGGAGCAGGCTTATGATCCCTGCAACAATCCACAACCAGCGAACAACGGCCATAGAATACTCACCAACTATTAATTTCTCGGTCCGTAATGCGGAACCTTCTCTCCAGTTTCATAAGCTCCTAAATCCGGCGCATCCCCATGATAACCATCGTTGATTCCAGGGATCAGATCTCCAGCATCGACCACTGGTGAATCGGGATTCAGGCGGAGATCGACATTTTCATAGTTCTTGTGATCGCCATAGACATGAAACACCAGCAAATCCGGGTAAAAGGGGATTACATCATATTCGGTGGTGCGAACCAGGCGCTGCGAACTGAACCCGCCCAAGGCTTTGTTTTCAACAACGAAATCAGTGTGTGGGTAACGCGTGCGCAGACCGTCCATCACCATGGTATGCCAGCGGTGCCCCATGATCGATTGGCCGTAAAACAATATGCGAACGGTGTTACGCTCTTCGGGGGTGGATGTCTCCATCAACGTCATACTGCGTTGGAAATGCTTGCCGTATTCGGAAGTATCGCTTGGGGGTTGGGGGGCGGGATAATCTGCTGTTGCAGCGGGGCAGATAAAGATACAAATGAATGATATAAGTATCATTAAATATTGCATAAAACGGGTTGTTTTCATTATGAAAATTCTCCTAAAGTTATTGACTCATTTTCATTTTACGCACGATTGAGGGGATTACTAGGCAAGTTTTTATATGATTGGTACCTTTTTAGGCAGTGTTGTTTGGGTGGCAAGGGTAGAATGTTGTTGATTCTCCCCTTGAAAGCATGGTGCTACGATCCATTATCGAGCAAATGTTCCAATAGTACTTTAGTTACCATGTTGAAGGCTGGTTCAACGTACGGCTGAACTCAAGGAAAGAGCGGATTTCAAAAAACTCTCTCGCAGCCCTGGTTGTTGATTCTATAATATTAGTAGTTTAGAAGTGCATTAAGAAATTTTGTGGCTGCTTATGTGTCAAAAAAAAATCACAAAAATGTTCGTTCACTTTCAGAGTTCAATAAAGAGGCGAATTCTCTTGTGAAGCGTGTGCAGGAAACACGACAGCCATTGGTGTTAACCGAACAAAGCCATGACGTTGCTGTGGTTTTGGAAGCCAATGTCTTTGAGGCGATGCAGGAACGATTACAACTGCTTGAAGACATCCACCGCGCCGAACGGCAATTGGAAGCGGGAAAAGGTGTTCCACATGATGAGGCAAAAGTACAAGTTTCGTAGGGTCAAGTTGTTTGACCCATCAAACGAACTTAATTCTTGATGGGTCAAAACGGCTGACCATCCTACGAGTTTGGCTCCTGACGTTAATCCCTTTGGGACAAACAACTTCAGGTACAATTTTGAATGCCCCCAAAATTTAAATAAATAAAAATTCGCCTTTCTTCAAAATTCATTTGCTTGTTCAAGTATTTGCTTCAATAAAGTAGGAGACAGAAAAAAATTGATCTCATTTTGTAAGCGTTGCAATAATGTTTTGATATTCGTGCACAACCCAAGTTGCTTTGCTCGAAGCAAAATTCCCAACGTCCCTATTACAGTTAAATGACAATCAATTGCGATACCACGGCCTGTCAACTCATCCATCAATAATGCATCTGCTTTTATTTCTTCTGCTAAAGCAATTGCCTCTGCTTCGCCCAAATCCAATTTGCTTTGGAGTTCAATTATACGTTCTTCACATTGTGGGGTTTGAATTGTAATGAATTCCCAATAAGAGATGTCCACATCAACCATGTTTCTAGGGGGATTTTTCAATTCATAAACCACTGCTGGGGGTAACAATACGCTATCGAACAATACATTCAGCCATGTCAAACAATCGAGATGAGCCAATGCACGAATCGGGGAGGTATCGCTGACAACGATTACCATCACTACCACCCCAACTTCTGCATATTTTCCAATTCTTGATTCAAATAGGATTCATCCAGTTGGACCAGTGGTAAGTTTCGTTCTAGTAGTGCAGTTTCGAAAACAGTGCGTGTCACGCCAGCCCATCGAATGGCCTCAGGCATAGAGAGTTTCTTGGCATGATACAAACGGCATGCAATTTCCAATTTGGCTTCTTCTTCAGAGAGGCCTGCAGCAGACAGCATTTCATCGGTAATCGTGAGAGGCATGAGGAAAATCTCCTTTTACTCATTTCATTTATAGAAATTGTATCCTCACCAAGATAGCGTTGCTAGAAGGCGATTACTCAACCTTCTCCCACTTGAGTCTTTGCAATTGAATCCCCTGAAAATCTGCCAAATCACTAATAAAATATTTTCCCTCATGGTGAATGATTTCTGGAGCCTTGATCGGCAATTCATCAATCAATTTCGAATCATTATTCACGCCAAAGTTGTATGGATCGAGTGAACGATAAACAAAACAAGTTCCCGTCATCGAAGACGAGCGAAAGAGGTAGTAATATCCATCAACTTTGATCACAAACGGGCTTTCCGCACTTACCGGTCCATTGCCGGCGCGTCCCCCCTCGCAGACAATGGTGTAATCTGACCAACGTTTCAAATTTTTTGAGGTACGGACAATCACAAATCCATATTTCCAGCCATCCCGGGCAACCGTCGAGATGGTCGAATAAGCAAAATATTGACCGCTTTCACGCAACACCATCACATCCCGTCCCCCTTGTTCGTATAAGACATTGTGCCCGTTTCCAACCGATGTGCGCTG
>CAZEZQ010000460.1:0-5224 GCA_964516245.1 uncultured bacterium
AGGATTTCGCGCGTGGGGAACGATGGCCCTCTCTCTCTATGAGAAGTACGTACAGACATTCTTTGGATACCCAAAGGGTGTTGAAGATCCGTCAACCAAACGAACCTACTGCTTTCAGTGATGACATTTGGGAAGGAGACGTTCTTTTCACTCTGCCATTATTCACCGGAGGGCGGATTACCCATTCCATCTGGGCAACGGAGTTATTGTATCTATCTTCCGAAAAACGGCTTACCCGTACAAAAAATGAGTTGGTGTTTAATATCAGTAGTGTGTTTTTTAACATCTTGGCGCAACGAAAAGTGGTCGAATCACTACAATTCTCCCAGCAAGTATTGGAAAAGCATGTGCAAAGAATCAATCAATTGATCGAGGCTGAACGGGCCGCCAAGGTGGATGTATTGCGAACACAGGTGCAATTAGCCAATGTTAAACAAAATCGAATTAATGAAGCAAACAAATTGGATATCCAACATGAGGTTCTGGCGAATCTAATGGGCATTGAAAATGCCACGGATCCCTTGGAAATTGATGGAGAATTGAAAGAAGAACCGTTCTCCATTGATCGGAAATCTGCTTTTGGCCTTGCTTATGAAAATCGCTCCGATCTTCAGGCTGATCAAGCGGAATACCAGGCGCAAACCCACCGGGTCCAAGTTAGTGCGGCGGAACAGTGGCCTACACTCTCTTTGTTTGGCTCCTACGGAGGCCTCTGGGGGATCGACCCTGAACACAGGCAACCTGGTGCGGCTACGCTGGAAGATACAGGGATGATTGGTATTGCGGTTGAAATGCCTCTTTTTACGGGCGGGCGAATTCAGGCAAAAGTACGGGAAGAACAAGCGAGACAGAATTCCTACCAAGAAAAAGTGCGAAAACGCCGGTTGCAAATCAAGTTGGAAGTCGAAACGGCTATTAAAACAACTCGATCCAGTTATCAACGTGTACTCGCCACGCAAACCGCTATAGACCAGGCCATGGAAAGTCTTCGTATCGAACAGGAAAAATACAATGCCGGCAAAGGAACCATCATCGATGTGCTGGATGCACAATCGGCGCTATTTGAAGCCGAGTCAAATTATTACCGTGCTCTAGCAGATTTAAATATTGCCCACGCGCAAGTCAAACTGGCAATGGGAGAAAGCATATCATGGCAATAATCAATGCCAGAAAATCAATTGTATCGAGAGAAAAATGGTATGTTATAACATTCTTTTTTACATCAATGGTTCTATTGCTCGTAACAGGCTGTGGTGGGGGTAATAATAATGACACAAAATCTCAGAAGAAAGTTCCATTGGTCGTTGTCGAAACAGTTAAAGAGGGAGAGATCGTTCGTTCTCTCGATCTGACTGCTGAGATCATGCCTATCAAGACAATCCAGATCAGTTCCATGGTTGAAGGCCCCCTTAAATTTTGCCCTTGGCGTGAGGGTGATCGTGCGGAGGATGGGGAGAAACTCATTGAAATTGAGCGGGAGATTTACCGAGCAGAGGTCAAGGCGGCTGAAACCGCTCTGATTGTGGCACAGGCCAAATTGGCCGATATGAGAGCTGGTACGCGGCCTGAGGAAATCGAGAAGGCGCGTCAAGATCTCCGCGAAGCCGAACAAAACTTAGCGTTTGAAAGGAATAATTATGAACGTACTGCCCAATTGGTTGATACCGGGGCTTTGCCCGGTGAGAACTTGGAAGAAGCGCGCGTAAAATTGACTGCGGCCGAAGCAAAATTTAACTCTTCCCGAAAGCAATTGGAGATGCTGGAAGAAGGCCCCACCCAAACGGCTATCGCTGTTCAGCAAGCGATGGTCAAGGAGGCTTCCGCAAAACTCGATCAGGCTAAAGCGCATTTGAATGAATGCATCATCACCGCGCCTTTTGCTGGAACCATTACCAAGGTTTATGTCCACAAGGGCGACATGGCAGCCGAGAAAACTCCATTACTCGAGATGGCTGATTTGGACACTCTGGTTATCCGTTGCGCAGTTCCTGAATTACATTCGTCCAGTGTTCAAAAAGGCATGAGGGCAGAGGTACGCCTTGATGCCCTTCCTGGCAAACTCCTGTCCGCCGAAGTCGTCCGCGTTTTTCCTGAACTCGATCCACGCATGAGAACACGAACCGTCGAGTTGGAGATCCGCGAAGAAGTTGACCTCGCGCCGGGCATGTTCGGCAGAATTCGATTAATCCTTGAATCCATTTCTAACGCCATCACAGTGCCCATCCAATCCGTGATTGTTTCGCCCGCGGGCGATCAGATAGCCTTTGTCGTTAAGGATGGCAAGGCCCTGCAACGCAGTGTTCAGGCCGGCATCGAGGAAGGCGGGCGAGTTCATATTCTTTCCGGTCTGAAACCGGGCGAAAAAGTCATCGTCTCGGGGCAGGAAAAACTAAAGGACGGAAGGGCAATCCGCCTTCCCGGCAACGGTCAATCCAAAGACAAACCGAGTAGCGGTGAGGAGCATTCCCCATGAAATTAACTCAATATGCTGTTCATCGCCGTCTGGCTACGAGCGCCATCCTGGTAGCGCTCGTGGTGCTGGGTCTATACGGGTTGTGGCGTTTGCCAGTGGATTTTCTACCGAGCATCACCTATCCGATGATCAAAGTTCATATCTGGTGGCGCGGGGCTACCCCGGAAGAAATCGACAAGAACATCGCCGACCCCATCGAACGCCAAATGGCCACGGTAGACAATCTGGATTATCTCGAGTCCTCGTCCATCGAAGGCATGTACACCCTGTTAGCCAATTTTAAATACGGCGTGGATGTAGACGTGGCGTATCAGGACGCGCTGGCGGCGATGGCGCGCGCGAATCGGCAATTACCAAATGGCATCGAACCGCCAATCATTATCAAAGCCGACCCATCACAGTTACCTGTAGTGCAATTAACGATCAGCAGTGATGAGTGGGATCTGGTGCAGTTGCGCACTTGGGTTGAGGAATGGTTGCAAGACCAGTTGTTGGCAGTTCCGGGCGTGGCAGGCACTGAGATCGTCGGCGGTCTGAAGCGTGAAATTCGCGTTCATCTAGACCCTGATGCTTTGGAAAAGTTTGGCATAGGCTTGGACGGCGTGCTCAAGCGCCTGCAGGAAGAAAACATCGAGCAGTTCGGCGGCCGAGTCACAGTTGGACCAAAGGAAATCATCGCCCGCACAATGGGCGAGTACAAATCGCTCGATGAAATACGCAATGTTCTTCTGACGCGGGAAGGACAGGCAAAAGTTTATGTGCGCGATGTGGCCGAGGTGCTGGATTCGCACGAGGAAGTGCGGGTGATCACGCGCCTAAACGGCAATCCCTGCGTCAAGTTGAGCGTGCTCAAGCAGGCGGATGCGAATACCGTGGAAGTGGCCGAAGCCGTCAGCCACCGCATTGACGAGTTAGGGCCGGCCCTTCCCGAAGGCATTAAGCTGGGCATGGTGGAGAATCAGGCCGATTATGTCCGCGCGGCGATCGCCGGGGTGCGCAATGCCGCTGTCGAAGCCGCGATTCTCGTTATCCTCATTGTCTGGCTTTTCGTTGGCTCGTGGCGACAGGTGCTGGTGCTGATGATCGCCATTCCGCTGACGCTGGTTCTAAACTTTGGTTTGATGAAACTTGCCGGGTTCTCCCTGAACATCTTTTCCCTCGGCGGTTTGGTGATCGCTATTGGAGTGCTTCTTAGCAACTCGATTGTAGTAATCGAGAATATCACGCGATGGCGGCAAGAAAATGTCGTTCGTGATGAAAGTGCATTGAAATCCAAATCCATGAACCCTCTCTCGGTGGACGCTACGGCCGAGGTCGGCATGGCTGTATTGGCCGCGACACTGTCGTTCCTGGCGCTGTTTGTTCCGTTCCTCCTGGTGCCCGGCCTTGTCAGTCTACTATTCCGAGAATTGATCCTGGTAATCGCCGGTATCGTCGTCATCAGTCTGCTGGTCGCTCTTTCTGTCACGCCGATGCTGATGGCGCTTGTTTTTGGAAAGGCGGGCGCCCAAAGCAGACGTACCCGCTTCGACCGATTCTTCAACCGGTTGACAGAAATCTATGTCTGGACGCTCGAAAGGGTCATCCGTTTTCGATGGGGTGTCGTGACCGCGTTCGTCATTGTTCTCATCGCTGCCACTTCTCTTATAGGGCGTCTCGGCAGCGAGTTCTTGCCCAAGATGGACGACGGACGCATCATGATCAAGGTAAAACTGCCGACCGGCGCCTCCCTGGCCGAAACCGACAAGGTGCTCAAACGAATCGAGCAACAAATCGGTGAAGACAAACGCATCGAAACCCTCTTCACCCTATCGGGCGGAAAGGTGTGGGGACTTTATACATATGAAATTGCCAATGAGGGTGAACTGAACATTCAACTTGTGCCGAGGCATGCCCGTAGCCTGAGCACACAAGAGTACATCGATTACCTACGCCCAATCGTTGGCAATATCCCCGTCCCTGGCGGCATGGCCATGGTCATGCAGATGAAACTCAAAGGCATCCGAAAATTGGGCGAGGCCGACATCGAAGTCAAAATCAATGGCCAGGAGATCGAGCGGCTTTATGACCTTGCCCGGCAAACCGCGGGAACGATGAATACCCTGGAGCATTTTACTAACGTGTATGTCTCTATGGACATGACCAAGCCCGAATTTCAGGTGCATGTGGATCGGGCGAAAGCGGCGGAATTGGGAGTTTCCATCAGCAACATTGCCTACACGATGCGCTCTTTGATCACTGGAGCTGTGGCTACGCAATTTCGCGATGGGGATGAATACTATAACATTCGTGTGATGATCCCAGAAAGCAAGATGATAGCGCGCGCGGATGTGGAAAACCTACCCCTTAAATGCAATCAGGGTGGATACCTTCGCCTCAAGGATGTGGCAGAGGTGCGGCAAGCTGCCGGCCCCGTTGAAATCATCCGCGAGGACCAGATCAAGCAGGTTATCGTGCGCGGCGACGCCTTAGGGGTGAGCGTCGGCCAAGCGCTGTCGGAACTCAAGTCCGCCATCATGCAGATGGAACGCCCCACGGGCTATGACTTCACCTATGGCGGACAGGCTCAGATGATGGCCGAAATGGAACAGACACTTACAAGCATTCTGGTTTTCGCCCTGTTCTTCGCCTTTGTCGTGCTGGCTGTGCAATTCGACAGCCTGAAACTTCCAGCGCTCATCCTGGTCAGCATACCATTCAGCATGGCTGGCTTGGTGTTCATCATGTATCTGACGGGGCTTCTTTTGGGTG